>JAYVYA010000047.1:0-2974 GCA_043784745.1 Hyphomicrobiales bacterium | reverse complement strand
GCACCGGCTCCAGAGTCAGTTCCCTGGTTTTGACGCGGAAGCGCAGGGCGGCGATGGTCTCGTCAAACAGGCGGTTCCAGGCGGCGCGGCCGGTGACGGATTTTTCGTGGAGCAATTGCTCCAGCCGGTCTTCCAGCTGGAACGGCTTTTCCTTGGCAATATCCTCCAGCCACGGGCGATAATGCCCGAGGGCCGGGTTCGCCATGGCCCTTTCCAGCACACCATCGGCCAGCCGGTTGAGTTCGAGCTGTAAAAACAGCAGGTCACTGGACGCGGCGGTGATCTTCTCCTGCGCATCGCCAAAGAATTTGGCCCGCACCGGATCGGTCGTGTCCCCGGCATAGACCAGCCCGGCATAGGACATGATGCGGCCAATTAGATCATCCAGCGCCTCATAGCGCTGCACCGCCGCCGCCAGCGCCTCGCCCGCCGCCGCGCCCTGCGCCAGCGCTTCAATCCTGCCACGATAATCGGCAGCGAAGGATGTGCACGCGGCCTGCGCTTTCGCCAGATCGTCGCTGAACCTCTTGGAATCCATCGAGGGGTAGAGGTCCGCCAGATTCCATTCCGGCAAGTCGCCAAGGCCGGGGGCAGTCCGGGCGGTGCGGGCGGCGGCAGCGGGGGCGGACAGGATATGGGATCGCATGGACAAGTTCCGGGTCAGGTTTGGGCCTTGGCGCGGCCCGCTGCCCGCCCATATCGGGCAAGCAGCGGCGGCAATCAACTGGCAAGATCAAATATGTGCCGTGCTGGCACAATTATGACGCCGGTTAATCTGGCGTTTACCCTGATCGGCCAGGCTGGAATTTGCCCGACACCCGCCAGGGCATCCGGCATTCATTCCAGAGGCGCAATGACATCCACCATTTTGATCGTTGATGATGATCCCGTGCAGCGCCGCCTGCTGGAGGCGATGGTTCGCCGTTTTGGCCATGAGGCCGAAACGCGGGATGGCGGCGAGGCGGCGCTGAAGCGGCTGGAAGATTCGACGCAGCCGCAGATTGACCTGCTGATTCTCGATCTGGTGATGCCCGATCTCGACGGGATGGGCGTGCTGGGCCAGTTGCGCGCGCGCAAGATTGCCGTGCCGGTGGTGGTGCAAACCGCCCATGGCTCCATTGAAGCGGTGATTTCGGCGATGCGGGCCGGCGCGCATGATTTTGTCGTCAAGCCGGTCGGGGCCGAACGGCTGCAATATTCCATCAAGAATGCGCTGCGCGTCGATGCGCTGGAAGATGAAATCCGCCGCATTTCCCGCCGCAGCACCGGCATGATGACTTTCAAGGATATTGTCACCAAAAGCGAGGACATGGCCCGGGTGATCCGGCTGGGCGAGCGCGCGGCCAAGTCACAAATCCCGGTGCTGATTGAAGGCGAATCGGGCGTGGGCAAGGAACTGATTGCCCGCGCGATTCAGGGTTCGTCCGAGCGTCGCGGCAAGCCGTTCATCACCGTCAATTGCGGTGCCCTGCCGGAAAATCTGGTGGAGTCGATCCTGTTTGGCCATGAAAAGGGGGCCTTTACCGGGGCCACCGACAAGCATGCCGGCAAATTTGTCGAGGCCCATGGCGGCACCCTGTTTCTCGACGAGATCGGCGAATTGCCACCAGAAACCCAGGTGAAGCTGCTGCGCGCCATCCAGGAAGGCGAGATTGATCCCGTCGGCTCGCGCCGCTCGGTCAAGGTCGATATCCGCCTGATGTCGGCAACCAACCAGAACCTGATCGAATTGGTCAAGCAGGGCCGCTTCCGCGAGGATTTGTATTACCGGCTCAATGTCTTTCCGATTGGCGTGCCGCCGCTGCGCGCCCGTCTGGAGGATGTGCCAGCCCTTGCCCGCCGCTTTGCCGCCCGCTTTGCCAGCGAGGAAGGCAAGAAAATTCGCGGCCTGACCGCCGAGGCACTGGCGCTGCTGTCGCACTATCCCTGGCCCGGCAATGTCCGCCAGCTGGAAAACGCCATGTTCCGCGCCGTGGTTCTGGCCGATGGCGACGAACTGACGATTGCCGAATTTCCGCAGATTGCCTCGCAGGTGGATGGCTTTGACGTGCGTGTGCCCCCGGTGGTGCCCGCGCCCCCGCTGCAGGCCGCGCCGCGCGAAGTGGTGCGGGTGGAAATCCGCGATCCCAACGTGCTGCGCCTGCTGGACGAAAACGGCGACGTGCGCCGGCTGGAGGAAATGGAGGCCGAAATGATCCGCTTTGCCCAGGCGCATTATCGCAGCCAGATGTCGGAAATGGCGCGCAAACTCGGCATTGGCCGCTCCACCCTCTACCGCAAGATGAAGGATTTTGGCCTTGCCGGGGAAGAAAACGACATGGCCGGATTTGGTGCCGTGATGGCCGAACGCGACAATGCCGCTGCCTGAGTGGCCAACCTGTTGCGGGAAAGCAACAACGTGCCAAAACGCACGGCAAACGCTTTGAAAAGCGTTGCTTTATTGCCTGCGCACAGGTGAAGTGCGTGTTGTTGCCTTGGCCTATTACGCACGCAGGCGCGCCATTCTTCCGGTCGCGTTGTGCTGGCTGGCGCGGTCATTCTGGACGAAACCAATGTCAATGCATTCATCCCCGACCTATCTGCTGAGGCGGACGGCCATGCTGCTGGCGTTTTTCGCCAGCACCGGTTTGGCGCAGGCCGATCTGGTTTCGCTGCCCGAAGATGTGATGATTGTCCTGCCCTTGCTGCCTGAAGCCGACGTAACGTTTCCGCAGCCGCTCCCGGCCCTTGCGGTCGCGCCGCTCACGCTGGAGCCGGTGCCCGAAGTGCCGCCGCTGCTGCTTGCAGCCCCGCTGAACGAGGCGGTGCGGCAATGGCTCGAAACCCGCGTGCATGAGGATGCGCAGCGCCATTCCGCCAGCGCTTTTGCGGGCCCCGGAATCCAGCGCAAGGAGCGGGAAGCCATTCTGGCTTTCTATGCGGCGCGCCAGATTGCGCCGCTCTGGGTGGAGCAGAGCGGTATTACCGCGGCCGC
>JAYVYA010000046.1:0-2734 GCA_043784745.1 Hyphomicrobiales bacterium | reverse complement strand
TCTCAAAGTCGTTGACACGTTCCGACAGGAGATCTGCTTCGGACCAACTGGCCGCGATCCCTCTGGGTCGAAACGGCGGTGCTTTCGGTCAAGCCAAATTCACAGGGGCATACGCTGGAACTGGTTGACGCTGGTCCGGGCCAGGCCGCATCGAGGCAATTGCGCGCCTTTCTGTCATCCTCGCGCCTTGCCGGATTGCGCCGCGATATCGGAATGTCTTTCAAACCTGAACATTTGGCGGGCATGACAACCATACTGCAGCTTTCGCCAAGCTTCCATGAAAAATGGCATTGCAGGCGGATGTGACCGCGCTTGCCAAAAGCGTCCAGCAGGGTCTTGCAGCCCGCATTGTTGCCGAAGCCCGTGAAAGATTGCGACGCGAAGGATTGTTGGACCTCCAGAAAAAGCTGGCCGCCCCGGCCGATATCACGCGGCTGGTCGTCATCCACCCTGTCGGTGCTGCTGGATATGCAGACATTGCCGGTGAACTGAATCGCTGGCGTGCTGCCGGAATTCTGGAAGTCTTATCCATCCCGGCACCGTTCGAAGGTGCCCAGGCGGTTGCCGCAATGGTCGGGGCGCTGCGCCAGGCGGCCCGGCCAAGCCAAAGGCAGGCATTGCCGGATGTCATTCTCCTGGTGCGTGGGGGAGGGGCGCGGGCTGACCTGTCGCAACTGGATGACGAGAGCCTGGCCCGCACGGTGGCGACATTGCCGGTTCTTGTCATCACGGGCCTTGGCCATGCCACAGACCGGTCGCTGGTTGACGAGGTCGCGTGGAAAATGCGCGATACCCCATCCAAGGCGCTGGCCCTCGTCGCCGGTGTGATCCGCGAGGCGGCGATACGGGCGGTGGATAACAAGCAGACAATCAGGACGGCGGCCAACAATGCCGTCGCACGTGCAAACTCCGATCTTTCGACCCTTTGGCTACGGACCTGTTCGGGCGGCGAGCGCCGCACCGCCGAAATTGCAGCGGAGCTGTCTGCCCTGTGGTCACGCGCAAAATCGCACATTGCCGCAACTTCGGTGCAACTCAAGCGCACCAGCGATGAACTTGCCCAGTGCTACCGCGCGATTGCCGCCGCTGCCCAGCCTGCGCTCCGGCGGGCCGGTGATGCGGCTTCCCGTCAGGTCGCCGACGTCATTGCATTATCCAGGCTTTGCATCAGCCGCGCTGATCCCGGCGAAGCCTTGATCACCTTGATCAAGGCGCGGGTGAAGGCGGTTGCCGAACAGCAGGGGCAGGCACTCGACCATGCCTTGGCGGAGATCATCTCGTCATCCCGCAGAATCAACCAGCAGCAAGACGGCAATTTGCGCCTTGCCGATACGCTGATCGGATCAGCCGATCCACGGGCATACCTGCAGCGGGGCTTCGTGCTGGTTGCTGGCTTGAACGGAAGCATTCTTACCACCAGCGCTGCCGCCCGCAAGGTCGGCAGCCTTGTGCTCACCTTCGGGGATGGCGCGCTTGCCGCCACCGTCGTCTCATTCCCCCAGCAAGCGGAGAACCAGCCATGACCACAACCAGCCAGCTTCAGCCCACCACCACCTACGCCGCAGCCTATGCCAAAGTCGCCGCCATGGCCGAAAAACTTCGCGCCAGCGGCAGCGCCACCACCGTCGACACCCACATCGATGATATCCGCGCCGCCCGCGCAGCGCATTCGATGTGCAAAAGCCGGCTCGAAACAGTGATGAAGCAATTCGATGCGGAGGTCGCCGGGGTTGAGGAAGGGCGAGCCGGTGTTTTGAACTGCAAAATCCGCAGCGGCGTGACCTCAGCCACGCCACTGCCGTTTTTCCCTATCGGGAATATTGCCGCACGATCGCCTCCGCTAAATTGATCGCCTCCCGTGCTGCCACCAGAGCCGCAAACGACGCGTGCCCGAAAACGGGAAAAGGCGAAGACGGCCAGGAGCGCGCTGGCGCAAGCTGTCAGCAAGGCGATGGGCACATCCAGCGGACCGAGCCAGACCCCGCCTGCGGCCATCAGCTTGACGTCGCCCATGCCCATGCCGTCCCGGCCGCGCCACCGCCGGTAAAACGCCGCCACGCCATAGACGAGCGCAAAACCAAGCACAGCCCCGGATGCTGCGTCCAGCAGCCTGTCCTGCCAGAAAGCCTCCAGCGCGCCTAGGGCAGCGACCAGCGCATTGGAAGCGAGATTGTAGCGTCCCTGCTCAAGGAGCAAGGGTCGGGTGGCGGCAGGTCGGACAAAGCGGAAGAAACCGAATGGTGCGAGGTAGCCGACCAGATGCGGTCGCGCTTGGCCAAAGCGCCGCACTTTTTGACCTGGCCAACATCGGCAAGCTGGTTTGGATGACCTTTATGACCAGTCACCACACCAAGCTGTATTCAACTGGTTCGCTCATTGGGCTGAGCGCCACCAATCAAGCGCTGCATCCATATCGTCAGTATCTTCCTCAACAAGTTCGCCATATGCATGCACCTTGCAAATTCCGGGGGCGTGAAGAAGAAATTTGGCTATCATGCCGCAAGGAGTTTTCCATGAGTCGCCTCGAAGACCTTTTACCCAACGCGTATGTCGGCGGCGTGCTGCCCAACGGGCTGGCGACCGTCGTCAGTGTGCAGTGGTTTGGCTCTGAGGCGTTAGAAATCACCTACAAAGACCCGAGCGGGAAAGTGGCGAATGAGCTGCTCTACCGCCACGACGAGGCCCGCCTTGAAATCGTGCAACAGGGCAGGCCATGGAGCTTTGATGGCGATGG
>JAYVYA010000045.1:0-2140 GCA_043784745.1 Hyphomicrobiales bacterium | reverse complement strand
GGTTCGCAGGTGCCACAATACTTGCGAACCTGAAGGTTCGCGCTCCGGTTTCGCCTACAGCGCGTCCGCCAGAATCGCCAGAGCCTCATAACGGCGGGCCCATGGCACGAAAATATGGTCGTGATGATAACCCGCGATGACATTGGCGCTGATGCCGGCCCTGGCCAGCGCCGTGGTAATCGCCGCCGTCAGCCCCACGGTCGCCAGCCCCGACTGCACCTTCAGGCTGATTTTGGCCCAGCCGCCGGAATGTTCAATGCCATATTCGGCCAGTTGCACGCTGGGTGCGATAAGGGTGGTGCCTTCGTCTTCCTCAAACTGGCCGGTTGGCCTGAGCCCGGCAGGCAGCATTCTGCCCGCCGGCAAAAGGCCAAAACCGTAACTGGTCTCCGACAGGCTTGGTTGCAGGTTCTGCAGCCATTTTTTCAGGTCTGTTTGGCCAACCATGTGACAGGCTCCCGGTTTCGAGAACGCACCCGAACTAATTATTCGCTGGAACTGGAGCCAAACAGGCTGCCCAGCAGACCGCCGACCACTGCGCCGCCAACGCCGGTGGCGACCGCACTGCTGCCTCCGGAATCGCCATGGCTGCCCGGCAGGTAGCGCCCGATTTCCTCGGCCAGATTCATGATCGGCATCGACTGCAGCCAGATATGGCCGGGGCCGGTGAGGCTGGCAAGAAACAGGCCCTCGCCGCCGAACAGGAAATTCTTGACGCCTGCGACGCGCTGGATGTCAAAGGTGATATCGGGCGTCTGAATGCCGACATGGCCGGCATGGACCAGCAGGCGCTGGCCTGGCATCAGGTCTTTTTCAACCAGTTCGCCGGACAGGTCGAGCCAAACCGTGCCCGGCCCGGTGACTTTTTGCAGAATAAAGCCTTCCCCGCCGAAAAAGCCTGCGCCGAGGCGCTTTTGCCAGGCGATTTCCAGTGTCACCGTCTTTTGCGCGCACAAAAATGTTTCCTTGCGGCAGACGAGCGATTCGCCGGGGCGCAGGTTGCGGGCGACAATTGTGCCGGGGAATCGCGGCGCAAAGGCGACATGCCCGGCCCCGCGCGAGGTGAAATCGGTGACAAACATCGTGCCGCCGCCAAACGAGCGCTTCAGCCCGGCAAACAGGCCCCCGCCGGTATGGGTGTTCATCTCGATATTGTCTGACATCCAGCACATGGCGGCCGACTGGCTGTAAACCTGCTCCCCCGGATCAAGGTCAATCCCGACGGTCTGCATCACAGCACCGGCAATTTCATAGCGCATCGAAAGACCTTTCGGGAGGGGTTCGGTCTGTCGATGATGGCGAATATGGGGCGAATGTCCAGTGCGTTTGCGCACATCACCCGTGGCAGGCGACCGATCCCAAGGTCACGCCGCCTCCCGCCGCACGGGCTCCCCGCCGCCAAAATGCGCGACATAACGCTCGCTGATTTCCGCCACTGGCAGGATCACCAGGAGGTCGGTCGTGCCGAACTGGCGGTCGATCACCGCGCTGGCGCTGAATTTGGCACCGGCGCGGAGGTAGCCTTTCACCAGCGGCGGCAGGCTGGCCAGCGCCTTGCGGGAATTGAGGGCGGAGGCGACGAAGAGGCCCGCAGGCACAGCCCGGCCCGGCAAGCCTTCCACAGCCCAATCCCCTTCGGCCCGCGCATGGGCATGGAGAAAGCTCAGCGGCATGGCCAGAGCCAGCGCATTGGTGCCCGGCAGGCTGGCGCAGCCAATCATCACATCCACCCGGTGATGCTGCACATAGGCCCACAGGCCGCGCCAGAGCAATTCCAGCGTGCGCTTGCCGCGCCAGGCCAGTGCCACGCAGGAGCGGCCCAGTTCCAGAAAATTCTTGCCCGGATGGCGCGCCAGCAACGGGGCAATGCCGAACTCGCCTGCGCTGTAAAAGCCCAAATTGGCCTCGGCCACTTCCTGCCGCAGCAGGCGGTAGGTGCCGACAATTTTGGGCTTCAGCCGTCCCAGGCGGGAGTGCGCGGCATGGTCCACCACAATCAGATGGTCGCACACCTTGTCAAAGACGCAGATATCGCGGCGGATCAGGGCGGCGGTGCGGTCAGGCCGGGCGGCCCCTTCCTCATAGAAAACCTTGTAGCGCAGACGCTGCGCCTTGCGGATTTCCCGCGCGGTGGTGGCCA
>JAYVYA010000044.1:0-4343 GCA_043784745.1 Hyphomicrobiales bacterium | reverse complement strand
GCAAGCGGCGATCTTGCCGACCTGAAATAGGGGTGGGTAATTACGCGATGGTTCCACCGGCAATCAATATAAACCTTTGATTGTGAAGGAAGGCAACCTGTTTGTAGATTAAAATTGAACCGGGTCGGGATATTGAACCGAGTCGTGATATCGTTATTTGTTTGGTATCAAGATTGGTGAGGGTCTTAACACTGATGCTTTTGACCTCTGAGGGTATATCAACATTTCCCAGATTGTTCTTCCAGTTATCGGGTTTGGTACCCCCCCCAGTCGTCGATATCTCCAATCACTAGGTCATACCGGATCAGGTCGCAGCTGGCCTTATCTTTTGCATGGACATTTACTGAAATACAGGCGATCAGCATCGAGCTTATCACTAGCGAAAGATAACGCATAGCTTCCCTCCCACATTGCACGTTTTATCATATCCCGCCGGGCCGCCCTGTCAATGCGCCAGCGCCTTGTTGATATTCTCCACCATCTTCTTGGCGTCGGCAAACAGCATCATCGTATTATCCCTGAAGAACAATTCATTCTCCACCCCGGCATAGCCCGAACCCATGCCGCGCTTGATGAACAGCACGGTCTTGGCTTTTTCCACGTCCAGGATCGGCATGCCGTAGATCGGCGAGGCCTTGTCGGTCTTGGCGGCGGGATTGGTGACATCGTTGGCACCGATGACGAAAGCCACATCGGCCTGGGCGAATTCGGAATTGATGTCTTCCAGCTCAAATACTTCGTCATAGGGCACATTGGCTTCGGCCAGCAGCACGTTCATGTGGCCGGGCATGCGGCCCGCGACGGGGTGGATGGCGTATTTGACATCGACGCCTTCCTTTTTCAGCGTGTCGGCCATTTCGCGCAGCGCATGTTGCGCCTGCGCCACGGCCATGCCGTAGCCGGGCACGATGATGACAGAGGCGGCGTTTTTCATGATATAGGCCGCGTCTTCTGCCGACCCCTGCTTGACCGGGCGGGTTTCCGCCGCGCCCGCTGGGCCCGTGGTTTCCCCGCCAAAGCCGCCAAGAATGACAGAGATGAACGAGCGGTTCATCGCCCTGCACATGATGTAGGACAGGATCGCGCCGGACGAGCCAACCAGCGCGCCGGTGATGATCAGCGCCAGATTGCCCAGCGTGAAGCCAATGCCCGCCGCCGCCCAGCCCGAATAGGAGTTGAGCATCGACACCACCACCGGCATGTCCGCGCCGCCGATGGGGATAATCAGCAGGCCGCCGAGCGCGAAGGAGGCCAGCGCGATCAGCAGGAAGACGAACTTGCCCCCGGTGAAGAAGAAGACGCCAATCAGCAGGACCAGCGCTGCGGCCAGCGCAATGTTGATCGTGTGGCGCTGCGGCAGCATGATCGGCTTGCCGGACATGCGGCCATCGAGCTTGAGGAAGGCGATGACCGAGCCGGTGAAGGTGACGGCACCGATGGCCGCGCCCAGCGACATTTCAATCAGGCTGGAGCCGTGGATGTGCCCGCCCTCGAAAATACCGAAGGCTTTGGGCGCGAACAGCGCGCCGGCGGCCACGAAAACCGCCGCCAGTCCAACGAGGGCGTGGAAAAAGGCAACCAATTGCGGCATATCGGTCATTTTGACCGTGCGGGCGCGCCAGGCACCGATGGCCCCGCCCATGCCGATGCCCGCAACCACCAGCAGCCAGCCGAGGAAGCCCGACGGCGGCGACAGCAGCAGGGTTGTCGCCACGGCGATGCCCATGCCGATCATGCCGTAAAGATTGCCCTGCCGCGAGGACGCGGGGGAGGAAAGCCCGCGCAACGCCAGAATGAACAGGACGCCGGAGACGAGGTAGAAGAGGGCAGCGAAATTGGCGTTCATCAACTCAGCCCTTTTTCTTGTACATGGACAGCATTCGCTCGGTGACGAGGAAGCCGCCGAAAATGTTGACGCTGGCCAGCACCAGAGCGATGAAGCCGAAAATCTGCGCCATGGTCGCCCCTTCATCCGCCTTGACGCCGACCGACAGCAGCGCGCCGACGACGATGACGGAGGAGACGGCATTGGTGACCGACATCAGCGGCGTGTGCCGGGCGGGCGTCACCGACCACACCACGTAATAGCCAATGAAAATAGCCAGCACGAAAATGGCGAGCCGGAAAACAAAGGGGTCCACCACGCCGCCGGTGGCTGCGCTGGCTGCCTCGGCCAAACCGCCATTCTGCGAGGCTTCCAGCGCCTGGCGGGCGGCGTCGAGCGCGGCCTGGGCCTTGTCGATCAGGGCTTGAGGGGTTTCATTTGCCATGGTCTTGCCTCACGCCTTGGGTTGGAAATTGGGGTGCACCAGCGCGCCGTCGCGCGTCAGGCAGGTGGCCTTGATGATTTCATCATCCCATTTCACATCAAGTTTCTTCGCCGCCTTGTCGATCATCACGGTCTCGACAAAGGTGTAGAGATTTTTGGCGTAAAGCGCGGAAGCGGTGGCGGCGAGGCGGTTGGCGCTGGAATAACCGACGATGCAGACGTCGCCGACGCTGACCTTCTCGTTCAGCCTGGCACCCTCGACATTGCCGCCGCGCTCCACTGCCAGATCAATCAGCACCGAGCCAGGCTTCATGCTTTTCACCATATCCGCGCTCACCAGTTTGGGTGCCGGGCGGCCGGGGATGAGGGCGGTGGTGATGACAATATCCTGCCGGGTAATGTGGGTGGCGACCAGCGCCGCCTGTTTGGCCTGGTATTCGGGCGACATCTGCTTGGCATAGCCGCCAGCGGTCTCGGCCTGCTTGAATTCCTCATCCTCCACCGCGACGAATTTCGCGCCGAGCGATTCCACCTGCTCCTTGGTGGCGGGGCGCACGTCGGTGGCGGTGACAATCGCGCCCATGCGGCGGGCGGTGGCGATGGCTTGCAGGCCGGCCACGCCAACGCCCATGATGAAGACCCGCGCGGCGGGCACGGTGCCGGCGGCGGTCATCATCATCGGCATGGCACGGCCATATTCGGCGGCGGCATCGACCACGGCGCGGTAACCGGCGAGGTTGGCCTGCGAGGACAACACGTCCATCGACTGGGCGCGGCTGATGCGGGGGATCAGCTCCATCGCGAAGCTGGCGATATGGGCCTTGGCCATCGCGGCCAGCTCGGCCTCATGGCCGTAGGGGTCCATGATGGCAGCGACAATGGTGCCCGGCTTGATCGCGGCCAGTTCGCTGGCGAGCGGGCGGCGGACTTTCAGCACCATATCGGCATTGCCCAAAGTTTCAGCGGCGCTGCCTGCAATCTGGGCACCTGCGCTGCTAAAATCGGCATCGGGAATGCTGGAGCCGAGGCCTGCGCCAGTCTCGATCATGACCGACGCCCCAAGGCCGATAAATTTTTTCACCGTTTCCGGGGTGATGGCGACACGCGATTCGTGGGGATCAGTTTCTTTGGGAACGGCGATCAGCATTTAAGGCTCCGGTGAACGGGCATACAGCAAGCAATAGAAGGCCAAAGCGCTCACAGCGTCATCCAGGCCAGCACTACAAGAACGGCAATGCTGACGATGGAGCCCCATTTGATCAGAGTGATGAACATGGCAAAGGTGCGGTCATGCTCGGGATAATCCATATCCGGGTGCCCGGCATCGGCGGCAGGAATATTGGCCATGGATTTTGTCTCGCGGTTGGCAGGTTGTATTCCAGCCTCTAACCGAAAAAACCGGTGGCGGCAATTGCCTGCATGGTGCCGCGTGGGGAAAAACAGCCAGCTGCCGGGGCTGCAACGGCGGGCAAACCCATAAGCCTTTGGTGTCACACAGTTGGAGCGGGTTGGGCGCGCACACGGGGCGTTTGACACCTCCCTGTCATTTTGCATTGATAGGGGGGCTTCATCGGACTTGAGCGGACGGGTGGCCGGATCGCGGGGACCTTTGACTGGCTTTTGCCAGCAGCACGGAGGGTAGAGCTTATGAAAACCAATTTTGCACTGATGGCCTCGGTCGCAGCCATTGCGCTGGCGGGCACCTCCGTTGCGCGCGCCGAGGGCATGGAGGATCTGGTTGCGGCCGCCAAGAAGGAAGGGGCGCTGACCGTCATCGCCCTTGACCGGAACTGGTGCGGCTATGGCGCGATGATTGATGACTTCAAGGCCAAATACGGCCTGACTGTCAATGAACTGAATCCCGATGGCAGTTCGGGTGATGAAGTCGAGGCGATTAAAGCCAACAAGGGCAACAAGGGCCCGCAGGCTCCAGACGTTATTGACGTTGGCCTGTCGTTCGGCCCCAGTGCCAAGGCCGAAGGCTTGCTGGCACCCTACAAGGTGTCCACCTGGGATTCCATTCCCGCCAGCGCCAAGGACGCCGATGGCCTCTGGTATGGCGATTATTATGGCG
>JAYVYA010000043.1:0-5573 GCA_043784745.1 Hyphomicrobiales bacterium | reverse complement strand
GTTTTGGCGGGAACCGGATTGGCTTTCTCGCTGAATTTCACGCCAACATATATCAGCAGCCCCAGCACAAACAGCGAGATAACCGTAATGATCGGCATCAGGATATCATTATGGAAAAACTGGATGTCGCGGGCGACCTCCGTCACCGGGGCCTGAAAGCCGATCTGGCCGCTTTCGGGATGGCCAGCCGCCGCAAAGGCCGCTCCACCCGCAAGGCCGGTCAGCAATACACCCGCGAGGCAGGCAAGGTTCCGGTATGTCTTCATCTGTCGCTCGCTCCTGATGCGCCGCAGCGTGCCACAGCTGGCATGGCACGTTAAACTTCTACCCTGTCCAAACCACAATCCCGTCACCAGCGCAACAATTCGAATGGCTAGCAGTGTTGCGGCAAATTCGCGCTGCACTGTTTCCGGCTCCCTGTCCCGCGCCTTGACAGACAGGAGCCATTTGCTAGGCAGGCGCACAGGCTGGCATGGCCGCTGCGCCGGAGCCGCTGGCGCTGCGTCAGCCGATGAAGGCGAAACTGCGAGAGGTTGAACATGACACGGCTTGGATTGCGTGCACAGGGGCTCTCCGCCTGCCTTCTGGCGCTGGCGCTGGCAGCGCTTTTGCCCGCCCCCGCCGCGCAGGCGCAGGGCGTGGTCAAATCAAAGCACGGCGACTGGGAATTGCGCTGCGAAACCCCCGCCGGCGCGCAAAAGGAGCAATGCGCCATCATCCAGAGCGTTGCGGCGGAAGACAAGCCCAACGTCAATCTCGTGGTCATCGTGCTGAAAACCGCTGACGGCAAGGGCCGCCTGCTGCGCGTTATCGCCCCGCTCGGCGTTCTGCTGCCCTCGGGCCTTGGCCTGAACATGGACGGGCAGGACATTGGCCGCGCCGGCTTCGTGCGCTGCCTGCTGTCAGGCTGCGTGGCCGAAGTGGTCATGGAGGACAAGTTGCTCGAGCAGCTGAAGGGCGGCAAAACCGCCACTTTCGTGATTTTCCAGACGCCGGAAGAGGGAGTCGGCATTCCGCTCAACCTGACCGGCTTCAAGGAAGGCTACGAAAAGCTGCCCTGAACGAGTGGCGTTGCCGCAAAGCTGGCGGAATGTCATGCACAAATAAGACCGGCATTTATCAGGATTGGGAGCGGCGCAATGCGCAAGGGTTTAGCAGGCACAAGGCTTGCAGCAGGCACAAGGCTTGCAAAGGTGATTTTGGCTGGTGCCGGCATCGTGTCGCTTGCAGCCTGTTCCAGCATTCCCGGCTTTTCGGACAAAAGCGATGGCCCCGGCATCGGTGCTCCACTGCTGGGACTGAACACGCCGGTTCCGGCCGCCCAGCCCGGCAAGAGCAAGGTCGTCGATATTGACTGCCCGCATGTGGAAGTGGCGGAAGGCGCGTCCGCCCTGCGGGTCGGCGGCGAGGGCAATGCCGGGGTACGATACCAGTATTCCATGGGCGATCTGGCGCGGGAATGCACGTTTACCCCTGGCCAGATTTCGATCAAGGTGGGGGTGCAGGGCCGTGTACTGATCGGCCCGGCAGGGGCACCCGGCACCTTCTCGGTGCCCGTCCGCATTGCAGTGCGGGCCGAAAAAGACCAGAAAATCATCGCCTCGAAATTTTACCGGGTCAGCGCGACGGTTCCCGCCGGCGATACCCAGGCCGAATTCACCATCGTCTCAGACCCGCTGACCGTGCCGCTGCTGCGCGCAGAATCGGATGAGGATTACACTGTGCTGGTTGGCTTTGACCAATCGGGCGGCAAGGGCACGGCTCCAGCGAGGAAGCGCAAGCGCCGCCGCTGAAGCGGCACACCGCCCGGACCGCGCACTTCCAGTGCGCTCTTGCGCGGAGGCAAACCACTCCAAGCCTGCCACCATTGCAGCAGCGGACAGCGCACTAGAAGTGCGCGGCCCGAGCGGTGCCACCCTGTCTGCACGATTTGCTTCACCCCCTGACAATGCTGTGAACACCGGGCGGGCGGACTTGCTTGCCGCGCCCCGTTGAATATATGCCTGTCCGGCTGCCTGCGGAGTTTTCCATTATGCCCGATGCAAACCCCTACTCCCGCCTGATCATCCTTGGCTCTGGCCCCGCAGGCTATACCGCCGCCATCTACTCTGCCCGCGCCATGCTGGAGCCGGTGATGATTGCCGGGTTTGAGCCCGGCGGCCAGCTGATGATTACCACCGATGTGGAGAACTACCCCGGCTTTGCCGCGACAGTTCAGGGCCCCTGGCTGATGGAGCAGATGAAGGCGCAGGCCGAACATGTCGGCGCCAGAATGGTTTCCGACCATGTCGTGAAGGTGGAACTCGCGCGGCGTCCGTTCAGGCTGCATGGCGATAGCGGCGCGGTCTACACCTGTGATTCCCTCGTCATTGCCACCGGCGCCAAAGCCAAATGGCTCGGCCTGCCTTCCGAAGAGGCGTTCAAGGGCTATGGCGTCTCCGCCTGCGCCACCTGCGACGGCTTTTTCTTCCGGGGCAAGGACGTGATTGTGGTCGGCGGCGGCAATTCGGCGGTGGAGGAGGCGCTTTACCTCAGCCATATCGCCCGCAAAGTCACTGTCGTGCACCGCCGTGATTCCTTCAAGGCCGAGCGCATCCTGCAGGAGCGCCTGTTCGCCAGCCCGAAAATCGAAGTGGTCTGGCATTCCGCCATCGAGGAAATCAGAGGCGGTCAAAACCCGCCCGGCGTCACCCATGCCGTTTTGAAAAATGTGCAGACCGGAAAGCTGTCGGAGCTGGCCGCCGACGGCATTTTTGTCGCCATCGGCCATGCGCCCGCCTCCGAATTGTTTTCCGGCCAGCTCGATATCAAGCCCAGTCTCTACATCCGCACGGTCCCCGGTTCCACCGCCACCAGCCTGCCCGGCGTGTTTGCGGCGGGCGATGTCACCGATGACATCTACCGCCAGGCCGTCACGGCGGCTGGCATGGGCTGCATGGCCGCGCTGGAAGCCGAACGCTGGCTGGCGGCGCAGGATCATGCGGCGAAGGCGTCGGGGCTGAAAGCGGCGGAATAGGCAATTTCAACTCCCCCCTTGATTCTTCGCGCCTGCGGACGCATCGTTCTGGCCTGATTTGCTTGGAACCGACTCGATGAAAACAATTGCCTTTGGCGCGCTCGCCCTCGCCCTGTTCAGCGGCTTTGCCACCCAACCGGCGCTTGCCCGCCCGCTGGTGCCCGCCGAAAAGCGCATCCGCCCGTTTACCGCCGACTTGCCCAAATGCGATGACAAGGGCGTGCTGGACCGGATTGCCGACCGTTTTCAGCAGAAGGAAAGCCTCTACTGGAACTCGACGCTGGAAATCAGGGGTTTTGACCGCGTCGGCGAATCCGGTTTTCGCAGCAATGGCCTCGACTATATTCCCCGCCGCTATTGCACCGCCCGCGCGACCCTTAGCGACGCCAGGCGTCATCAGGTCACCTACTGGATCGGCGAGAACCTCGGCATCATCGGCTATGGCTATGGCGTGGAATGGTGCGTCAACGGGCTGGACCGCAACAATGCCTTCGCCCCCGCCTGCCGGGCCGCGCGGCACTAGGTTTTCTGGCGGAACCAGCCCATGCGTGCGCTTCGCATCCTTTTGATTGTTCTGGCGCTGGGCTTTGTGGTCTGGCAGGGCACCCACAAAACAACCACGCCCGCTCCCAGCCCGGAGGTGGTCCGCCAGGCGCAGAAGCCGTCCGACTGCGTGTTTGACAATTGCACTCCGGCACCGGTCCCTGCCAGCCCTGCCCAGCAACCGGCCCCGGCTCCGGACATTCAGGCCGCCGCTCCTGTCCCCGGCGGCCCCATCGCTCCCGGCAATTTCGATTTCTACGTCCTCTCCCTGTCATGGTCGCCAGGCTTTTGCGAGGCCAATCCGGCCGGCAGCGGCAAATCCCAATGCGCGGCAGGTTCCGGCCTCGGTTTTGTCGTCCACGGCCTGTGGCCGCAATTCGAGCGGGGCTTTCCCTCCGATTGTTCGGTAGCCCAGCCAGTCTCGCAATCCGCCCTGGCGCTCACACGCGGCGTCTTTCCCGATCCCGGCCTCGCCCGCTACGAATGGGGCAAGCACGGCACCTGCTCGGGCCTCGCCCCGGAAGCCTATTTCACCGATGTCCGCCGCGCCCGCGATTCCATCACCATCCCCGATTCGTTCAAAGGCCCCGTTGCCGAACAATCGCTTGGACCCAATGAGCTCATGCGGGCTTTCACCGAGGCCAATCCGCGCCTGCGACCGGGCATGATGGCGGTGGGCTGCAAGGGCGGCGTGCTGGAGGAGGTGCGTTTCTGCTTGACCAAGGATTTGCGCGGGTTTCGCACCTGCCCGGAAGTGACGCAGCAATCCTGCCATTCGCGCCAGGTGCGCGTGCCGCCTGTGCTGTGAACTACCGCCACGCCTACCATGCCGGCAATTTTGCTGATGTTTTCAAGCACGCCATCCTCACCCGCATTCTGGTCTACCTGACCAAAAAGCCCGCGCCTTTGCGCTACATCGACACCCATTCCGGCATTGGCCTGTATGACCTGGAGCAGACCGAAGCCCGGAAAACCGGCGAATGGCGCGGCGGTATCGGGAAACTCGCCCTTGTCCCGCCTGGCCCCGCCCGTGACCTGCTGCAACCCTGGCTCGATTGCCTCGGTGATCTCAATGCCGATGGCTGCCCCGCCCGCTTTCCCGGCTCCCCAATCCTCGCCCGGTGCCTGCTGCGCCCGCAGGACAGTTTGCGCCTGTGCGAATTGCATCGCGAGGATGCAGACCTGCTCGACATCCACATCGGCCGTGACCCGCGCGTAAAAATTTTGCAGCAGAACGGCTATGCCGGGCTGAACGCCCTGGTTCCCCCGCCTGAACGGCGCGGCCTGGTGCTGGTTGATCCGCCTTTTGAAGCGCCCGGCGAATTTGAGCGGATGCACAAGGCCCTGCTGCGCGCCCATGGCAAATGGCGCGAGGGGGTTTATGCGCTGTGGTATCCGGTGAAAGAGGCTGCGGCTGACCGGTTCGGCACGGCTGTTGCGCAGGCGGGCATTCGCCGCGTCCTGCGCCTGCACATCGATATTGGCGCTGCCGCCGAAACGCCCTGCGCACTCCATTCTTGCGGTCTGCTGCTAGTCAATCCGCCCTTTGGGCTGGAGGCGGAGGCACGCCTGCTGCTCCCCGCCGTGACCAAAGCGATGGCGAGCAACGGGCGTGCCAACTGGTCAGTGGAATGGCTTGCGGGCGAATGAATTCGGCCCTGCGATTTTTGGCCTTGCCAAGCGTGGCAATTTGTCAGAGCTTTGCAAAGCCGGTCTCAACAGTGCTGTCGAGGCCCGGTGGAGGAAAAGCCGAAATGTCCCAACAAGGATCTGTCAAATTTTTCAACCCTGACAAGGGCTTTGGCTTTATCAAGCCCGACGGTGGCGGAGCCGACATATTCGTGCATGTCACAGCGGTGGAAGCTGCGGGTTTGCACACGTTAAACGAAGGCCAGCGCGTCAGCTTTGACGTCGAGGCCGACAAGAAAGGCAAAGGCCCCAAAGCCGCCAATCTCAAACTTGAGTGAGACGTGCGGCGGGTGACCTGCTAGAAACCGGCTTCCGTGCTCTGGCG
>JAYVYA010000042.1:0-9346 GCA_043784745.1 Hyphomicrobiales bacterium | reverse complement strand
GGCCAAGCGCGATGATCTGGTTGCCGTTGCAGCGGCAAAGGCCGCAATCCCCTCGTTCGGAGAATTTGCCGAAAGCCTGCTGGACGATATCGAAGGCGGGTTCCGCAATGCCAAGCACCGGCAACAATGGCGCAACACCCTCACCACCTATTGCGCGCCGATCTGGCAAACGCCGGTGCCGGACGTCGATACGGCGGGCGTGCTGAATTGCCTTTCGCCCATCTGGCAGGCCAAGGCTGAAACCGCGTCGCGCGTGCGGGGCCGGATTGAGCGCGTGCTGGACGCGGCCAAGGCGAAAGG
This sequence comes from Hyphomicrobiales bacterium, assembly GCA_043784745.1. GTDB lineage: Bacteria > Pseudomonadota > Alphaproteobacteria > Rhizobiales > Beijerinckiaceae > JAYVYA01. The sequence goes on along the minus strand of JAYVYA010000042.1, from coordinate 9,046 downwards.
CTTGTTCAGGGGCGAAAACCCGGCGCGCTGGAAAGGCCACCTTGCGGCAACCCTGCCCAAACAGGACGGCCTGACACGCGGCCATCATGCGGCGCTGGCCTATGATGCGCTCCCGGCGTTCATGGCAAAGTTGCGGGCCTGCGATGGTGTGTCGGCACTGTGTCTCGAATTCACCATCCTGACCGCCGCGCGGTCCGGTGAAGCCCTGAATGCGACGTGGGCGGAGATCGACCTTGACGCGGGCGTGTGGACCGTCCCGGCTGCGCGCATGAAAGCCCGCAAGGAACATCGGGTGCCGCTCACAGGCCGCGCCAAAACCGTGCTGGCGACCATGGCGGCATTGCGCACCGGCGATCATGTCTTTGCAGGCCAAAAGCCTGGCAAGCCGCTGTCAGTCATGGCGCTGGCGATGGTGCTGCGGCGCATGGGCCGGGATGAAATAACCGTGCATGGCTTTCGTTCGGCGTTTTCGGACTGGGCCAGCGAAGTCTCGCATTTCTCGACGGAAACCCGTGAAGCCTGCCTTGCCCATACCATCGCCAACAAGGCGGAAGCCGCTTACCGGCGCGGCGATCAATTCGAGAAGCGGCGCGTGATGATGGAATCATGGGCGGCGTTTTGCGAGCTACAGGTGGCATCAAACCGCGCTAGTTTTTTAGAAAATGCCACATTTTATCGACCGTGATGATGACCTGCCCGGCATGGACGGAAGGCTCGGGCAAGGCGCGCGCAGCATCGCGCACCCAGTTCAGGACGGCGACATCACTGACGCCTAAAAGGTGGGCATTGGAGCCAAAACTCATGTTGCCCATGGCATACATCAGCGTCGCCAGCATCTTCGTCGCCGTCGGCTTGCCGCGCGCCGGGGTCATGGTGAAGTTGCACTTGCAGGCCCGGCACTGGTAGCGCTGCAGCCCGCGCACCAGGCCATTCAGCAATTAATCTGCTCCCGCGCACCGCTTGCAGCATTTATCAGTCATCGCAGCCTCTCCCGATCCGGCCAAAAAACCCGCAGAATAGGGTGAACTCGATCTTAACTTAAGACTCTCTTAACTTCGCTAACCCACAAAGCATAGGCGTTGCTGATTTCAACTCCGACTCCCTCGCTGATATCATGATCTCTGATATCATAGGGGCCATACTACAATTGGCACGAAATAGCTGACGGCAGGAATGTTGATTCGAAATGGAGAAATGAAATGGGACGAAGGCGTAGAACCGACAAATTTCATGACGACCAAGACCCAATGAAGGGTATCTTATGGCTTGTTGCGTTTGCAATAGTTTCTGTTGTGGGCCTTTTTATAAGGCATGGAATAAACTAAACTCATCGATCGAAGCGGCGATACTTGATTTTACCTTGCAAAGGCACCAAACTTATTGAATAAATACTTGAGAGATCCACTTGCTTTCTCGTCCGTCAAAAAAGGTAGATTGAGTGTAGCTAGCCCAAGCGACCGATATGTTGCAGTTTCATCCTCGTCTTGCTATTTTCAGACCGAAGCACGAACCGACGTCAACATTTCCATGGAGGATTTCGGAGTCTGCCATGCCCGACATTCTCTTTTCATTTGACCTTGATCCGCAGCTCAACGCACACGCACCGTCGGTGGCCGGTTGAGCCTGAGTATTCCGCTGCTTTGAAGGATAAGGATTCAAAGCGGTGGCCGGTTTATGGTGAGGGAGTGGACGATGCCACCCTGCGGCGTGCGGGGTCAGGACAAGTTAAGGTCCAAATCGCACGAGGTGGCGCAGGGTCAAGCTGGCTGACGGCACGGGCAAATTTAGTGGGTGCGGCGTGCTAAAATCTGCCAGATGCCAGTCTGAAGGGCATGGCGAGCCTGCGCTCGTGGCAGTCGATGCCATATGCCAACAACTGGTTTGGACGGCAAACTCATTCCCTTGCAGGTTGTGGACAGTGCTGGTTTTTCGTATCTATGCGAACGCGCGGGATGTAGTATGAACGTGCGCGAATAGGCGGGAATGCCGACTCGCCGGGAAGCATCGCCCGGCTTTGCGCGGAATGGTGGTGCGGGAGGGTTTGCGATGAATGACAAATTGATTTCAGGGGCAGAAATAGAAAATTATCAAACAACAGAAAAGTATGCAAGAAAATTTGTCGATGACATAGAGCTCTCTGGAAAATCTGCATTATCTCAAGCTAAATCAGCATTAATTTTAAGCAACTCAACTCATTTAACACCAAAAAATATAGAAGAATTGGAGTTTGGCATTGATAAATTGCGATCATCGTTCAATAGTTTGGATCATGTGCTTAAGAAATTATTGAATAGTCGTGAAAATATTTTGAATTATCTTGTTTATGGGGACATATGGGATTTAATGGTCGGGGCTTGGCTGATCGGTTCCCATAGCGCGGATGAAAATATATTAAAAGAACACATAGACAAAATTATAAGGCGTTTAGATTTGCTCAAAAAAACTAAGGGAGGAAATGCAAGAGGCGCAAATCAAGCCTCAGAAGCTGATCTGAGATGGCGAAATCCCTTTAAATTGTTTGCAATCAACCTTCGAAATAAAACCATTGGAGCGACCAAAGCAAGCATTATCAAAAAATATGAAAAATTTCTTAACGGCAAACCGCTGCCAGTTAGCTTTTCAAAAATGTCTAAATTTTTGAAAGATTTGGAGCAGGATGGGCATTTGAAATATAAGGCTAAATTGTTGACCTCAGCTAAGCTGAGGTCTGACCTCAGCTAAGCTGAGGGGCATGACGCCACGAATGGTTGTGACTATGTTCAGGTTAACTTGAACAGAGGTGGCCAATATGCACAGCAACCAATCATTGAACACGGCGGACAAGCGCGTCTTGACTGTCAAGGAATTCCGCCACCGCTATTCGTGGGGCCACACAAAAACTCATCAATTCATCGCCACCGGACGGTTGAAAAGCTTCAAGCTTGGCGGCAAACGGCTGATTCGCATCGAAGATGCTGAGGCATTTCTTGTGGAGGCCAGCCAGCAATGATCCACAAAAATGAAGGCCCGGCACCAGATGGCAATCTGGGCCGGACTAAAACAGAATTTTGCATTGGTGTGACACCTGCAAAGTATCAAATCCATCGGGAAATTCAAGCAGATTTTCCGGCGCTTTATCTGGCACGGCGGTTTGGCTTGCCCCTGCAAATGGCCCGGATTGTTGCCGGGCTGGCCAGCATCGGGGAGCGCCTCGCATGACGCAACCCCCCATCGACTTCGCCGAAATCAATCGCGCGGCGCTTACCCACATCCACGCGGTTTTAGGCCGGATCGTGCCCGGCGGAAAGGTTTCATCATCTGAATATGTCGTGCGCAATCCCCGCCGGGCAGACAAAAAGCCGGGTTCCTTCAAAATTAACCTGAAATCCGGCAAGTGGTGTGACTTCTCGACTGGCGATGCTGGTGGCGATATTATCAGCCTTTTGGCCTATGTTGAGGGTATGTCGCAAGTGCAGGCGGCGCGGGTTTTGGCAAATCTTCTCGGCCTCGGAAATGGGGGCCGGACATGAACGCAATTCCGAAATTTGCGCCTTTGACGCCAGCCGAAATCGCCGCACAACAGGTGCTGGTGCCGGAAACCTCGCACGGCGATCTTGTCGTGCCTGTGCCTGACAATGCGCCTAAATTGCCGAACTCGCATCCGACACTTGGCCAGCCATCGTCAACGTGGACCTATCTCGACGCCAGCGGCGCGGTGATGCACTACGTTTTCAGGCTTGAATCGCAGGACGGAAAGCAAATCTTGCCGCTGACTTTGTGGCGCGGTCAGAACGGCTTGCGGTGGCGCTGGAAGGCCATCCCTGATTGCAGGCCGCTATATGGTCTCGACAAGCTTGCTGCCCGTGCCGGGGCTTACGTCGTGGTTTGCGAAGGTGAAAAATGCGCCGATGCTGCGAGCGAAATCTTTCCGAAAAGTGTTTGCGTCACATCGTCAGGCGGAAGTCAGGCATTTGCCAAAACGGATTGGTCGCCTCTTGCCGGGCGCACTGTTCTTATCTGGCCTGATAATGATGCGCCGGGCGCAAAATACGCAGAGAACGTTGCGGAAATACTTCAAACGCTTGGCTGCACAGCGCAGATTATCGATGCGTTCAAGCTGGCCAGTATCGCGCCCGGTGGCGGCGCGCGGGAGCCGACGGCAAGGTGGGATTGCGCCGACGCGCTGGCAGCATGGCCGGACAAAGCGGCGTTGCGTCGGGCGGCACTCGATTGCGCCAGCGTGGTTGAAGGCGAACTCATTTCTCACGAAATAGCCGGAAAAGCCGCTGGCCAGTCACAGCCCTCCCGCTGGCCTTTGCCGCAACCAATCGCAAAGAGCCTCTTGCCGGTGGCTAGTTTTGACGCTGAATTCCTGCCCAAATCAATCGCGCCGTGGTGCCTGGACATAGCCGACAGGATGCAATGCCCCCTCGATTTTGTGGCAATTCCGGCAATCATTGCGCTTGGTTCCGTGCTGGGCAGGAAGGTGGCCATCCGCCCCCAGAGACTGACAGATTGGGTTGAAGTGCCCAATTTGTGGGGCTGCATTGTCGGGCGTCCCGGCACGCTCAAATCCCCCGCGATGAACGAGGCGCTGAAACCGCTGCAACGTCTCGAAGCATTGGCACGCCAAGACAACGAGGCAGCGGCTGGCGACTATGCGCGGGCTGTTGAAATGCACAAGCTGGCGAGGGAGGAAGCCGGAAAAAAAGCCCGTGCGATCCTGAAAAACAATGGCGATGCCAGCCATCTGCTTGACCTTGATGAACCGGAAAAACCCCAAGCCCGGCGCTACATTGCGGGCGATTGCACATATGAAAAATTGGGTGAAATTCTGGCCGATAATCCGAACGGAATTTTGACTTTTCGTGACGAGTTAATCAGCTTGCTGAAAACCCTTGACCGTGAAGAATATGCCGCTGCGCGGGGCTTTTTCCTCTCTGCATGGAATGGCACCAGCGGTTACAGCTTTGACCGCATTATTCGGGGCAGCACGCACATTGAAGCCGCTTGCCTGTCATTGCTGGGCAGCACGCAACCGGGGCGGTTGGCAGAATACGTGAAACGGGCAACGAGCGGCGGGGGTGATGATGGCTTCATTCAGCGCTTTTCACTGCTGGTATGGCCCGATCAAGTCGGCAACTGGAAGGAAGTGGACCGCTACCCCGACAGCCCGGCGCGCGAGGCCGCATGGGGTGTTTTTGACCGCCTGAATGCGCTTCAACCAGATGGCATCGGGGCGCAGGCCGACAACTTCGACGCCTTGCCATTTTTGCGGTTTGACGGCGATGCGCAAGGGGTGTTCACTGAATGGCGGGTGAGCCTGGAAGCCAAACTTCGCAGCGGCGAACTATCGCCAGCGCTCGAAAGCCATTTTGCCAAATTCCGCAAGCTGGTGCCCTCGCTCGCCCTTATCAATCACCTTGCGGATGGTTGCAGCGGGCCGGTTGCGGAAACCGCGCTTTTGCGCGCAATCTCTCTGGCTGATTATCTGGAAAGCCATGCACGGCGGGCTTATGGCGCTGGCCTGACGGGCGACGCGGATGCGGGGCTAGCTATCCTTGCCCATATCCGAAAAGGCGACCTGACATGCGGCTTCACGGCGCGGGAGGTTCACCAGCACGGATGGGCAAACCTTGCCACCAAGGAAGCCGTGCAGGCCGGGCTTGACCTGCTTTGCGATCACGACTGGCTGGTGGCCACCACATTGCCAACAGCGGGCAGGCCGCGCATAATTTTCACCGTAAATCCACGGGGAATGCAATGAGCGCCGCCCTCGCACGCTTGAAGGAACTGCAAGCCAAAAATTCCGGCAAAAGCCCCTACCGGGGTAACCCTCAAAAGGTTCAAAAGCCCTTTGAACACCCTTTTGAACCTTTTGAAGGTAGGCGGGGTGAGCATGTTTGGCCAGATGATGGTGGTGGCGCGACTACGGTTGAGTCGGGCAAAAGCCCCTACCTTGGCAACCCTCAAAAGCCTCAAAAGCCTTTTGAACCTTTTGAAGGTGAGCGGGGTGGGCATGTTTGGCCAGATGGTGGCGCTGCGACTGCGGTTGAGTCGGGCAAGGTTCCGGCCTGTTATGCCGACGCCATGGCCCGTCTTTCCTGCCAGGCCCTGCCCGGAATCCCGCAAGACTGGCAATCCCGCGCTGCGAATATGGCGACCATGTTGCTTGACCTTCACGGCGCGGCGCTGGCGCGGCTGCAATGGCCGGTGGGGGCAATGTTCGACACCCCTGTTGTGCTCGCCGTCTTTGGTGAAAGCGCCGCGCTGGACCTGCGCAAGGCCGGGCTGGCGTGGCAGATGCGCCAAGGCGACACCATCACACGGCTGGCACCCAATGGCGCTGTGATCTTGCGTGCCGATGGCAAAAGCTTCGCCTTTCAGTGGAGGCCCGCCCATGGCCAGAAATGACGAAGCGAAAATTCAGGCCGCGATTGTGGAGTGGGTTCGTGCCGTGGCACCGGAAGCAATCATATTCGCAGTGCAGAACGGCGGGCTTCGAACGCCACGGGAAGCGGCATTGCTGAAATGGACCGGGGTTGTCGCAGGGGTGCCAGACTTGGCGGTGATAGCGCATGGCAAGGCACATTTCATCGAAGTCAAAACCAGCGTGGGCAGGCTATCGGAAGCGCAGCGCGACACCATCGCCAAGCTGGAAACCATCGGCGCGCCCGTCGCGCTGGCAAGATCGATAGATGATGCGCGGGCCGCGTCCCGGGCATGGGGCATTGAAACCAGAGAGGCCAAGCAATGAACAGCGTCACTCAACTACACAAGGAATGGTGCATCATCCGGTGCGGACATTCGGATGAATCGCCCGTGTGGCAATGGTATGTGTTTTTCTGCGATGGCAGCACCGAATCCATTGTTGCCGAATCACCAAGCCGCATTGAGGCGATTGCGCTGGCGCGGGAATGGCATTGCCCGATATTCTGTGATCATCCGGCGCAACCTTTGCCAAACCGCAAGACGAGCGAAAGGACACCGTAGACATGCCAGCGAAACACGAACCAGACGAAGCCAGCCGCGCCACCGTGGCAGGGATGGCCGGGGCAGGAATCACGCAGGCTGCAATCGCATCGGCCATCGGGCTGGCTGAGCCTGCACTTCGCAAGCACTACCGGCATGAACTCGACAACGGCGGCGCGCTGGCAACGGCCAAAGTTGCAGGCAATCTTTTTCGCATGGCCACGGGCGAAGGACGCGAAGCCGTGACGGCGGCAATTTTCTGGATGAAGACGCGGGCCGGGTGGCGCGAAAAATCCGAGGTTGAGGTGACCGGCAAAGACGGCGTTGCACTATCGCCCACTGTCATCATCCTGCCATCGAACGGGCGGGAAACCAGCTAGGGCACATGAAAATCACCGCGCAGCCCGGCCCGCAATGCCAGTGCCGTGATGTTTGCCTATAAAAGGGCAGTCACATAATCCCGGAATTTCTGGGGTTATGGCGATTGCCCCCTATGCGCCCTGCCTGATTTGACGCAGGTGAAGAAACCTGCTTGAGGGTGCGTGACTCACAGGGGATACCTATGCCGCAGACGATCCTTGCCAGGCTTGTGTTCTTCAGCGGGTGCATTGTCGGGTTAGCCCTTCTTATCGGGGGGTTGGCGCACCTTCTTGCACGCGATTTGGCCGCAGACAGCGACTCGTCCATCAATGCGATCATCGCCGAATTTTGGTGCCCAGACGTCATCAAAGGCCCGCAAAGCGCCAAATTGATAGACATTCTACTGGCCACCGAAAGGCCAGGACAGCCCACCAACCTTATGCGCGCCGCAAATCGGATACCAGTGCTTCAAACTAAGTCCGTTGCAGAAGGACGCGAACGCTTTTGCGCCCGCGCTTGGCGGGATTACGGCCCGCAAGGTCTAATTTATCCAGATTTGATCGCAAAATAGCTGCGCCCCATCCATCGGCTTCTGAACATCGCCCTCGCAAAGCCCGACTCGACACGTCCGCCGAATCAAGGCTAGGCCGTGGCAAATATTGGGGGAATGACATGCGCAAAGTATTCTGGCCATTTTCGCGCTTCGCCGCAGCCGCAGCCCAAGCCCGCGCCCTTGTCGATGCCGACGCGCTGGCGCTGATCGCGCGGTATGGCGATAGCGCCTATGGCGAGGCCCGCGCCCGCGCCAACGACACAAAAACCATCGACGCCGCCCGCCCGCCGCAGCACTGGCACAAGGTGCGCAGCCGCGTGGCGCACCACACCGGCAAAATCACCGGTGCCGACAAATATTTTCGCGATTGAAGGCAAAAACATTTTGCATCAACCAGCCCGCGCTCAGTTAACACCCGAAACTAGCGCACGAACGGTTAACAAGCGGGGCTGCGGAATGGGCATTTGCAAATTTATGAACGGCCCGTGTTTGAAATGCGGTGCCGGATATCCGCACCAATTCACTCCAATTCGCCCCTATCCCCGTCGCGCGCTGGGGGCAGTGCTGGGGGCGGAAAAAGTCATCGAAAAATATTTCAATGAAATCAAGGAGTTGCAAAAAGTCTTGGCGGAGGGGGTGTCCCCAACACCACTGTTTCCAGCCGTTCGCCCGTGTTTTCAGTCCTCGTTCAAACCCATAGGTTCATTGGCGTTTCACCTCTGTGTTATTCACAGGCGTTCGCGCTCGTTTGCCTCAAGCCGCGTTTGCTGCTAGGGGCAATGCAGGGGGCAGGAATGATTGCCCCCATCATTCGGGGCGGCATATGGCACGCGAAATCCACAAGCTGACGGCGCGCAAGGTTGAAACTCTCGACACGGCGGGCCGCTATGCCGACGGCGGCAACCTGTATCTGCTGGTGGGCAAGTCAGGTGCCAAAAGCTGGGTTTTCCTGTTTCGCTGGCAAGGCAAGCCGCGCGAAATGGGGCTTGGTTCGGCTGCAAAGGGCATGGTGACGCTGGCCAAGGCGCGGGAGAGGGCCGGGGAAGCCCGCGCCATGCTTGCCGATGGTCAAAGCCCATTGCAGGCCAAGCGCGATGATCTGGTTGCCGTTGCAGCGGCAAAGGCCGCAATCCCCTCGTTCGGAGAATTTGCCGAAAGCCTGCTGGACGATATCGAAGGCGG
>JAYVYA010000041.1:0-11337 GCA_043784745.1 Hyphomicrobiales bacterium | reverse complement strand
GGAGACTGCTTGTTTAACTTCCATTTCTTATCCCCTTTCAATGATCCATGATTGCCACACGGGATCACACATATTGAGCCACCCTGAGACAAGCCGACAAGTGCCACCAAATCCACCGGGGTGACAGTTGACAGATTAGCCGGTAGCCTTGATCAATTCAAGCATAAGGTTCCCCTATGATCCCCAACTCCCCCACCCACTTCAACTTCGCCCTCGGCGAAAATGCCGGGATGATCCGTGACGTGTCGGAAAAATTCGCGCAGGCCGAGATCGCCCCCCGCGCCGCCGCCATTGACCGTGACAATGTTTTTCCGCGGGATCTTTGGCCACGCATGGGCGCGCTCGGATTGCACGGCATTACCGTGCCGGAGGCAGACGGCGGCCTGGGCCTTGGCTATCTCGAACATTGCGTGGCGATTGAGGAAGTTTCCCGCGCCTCTGCCAGTGTCGGCCTCAGCTATGGCGCGCATTCCAACCTGTGCATCAACCAGATCGCCCGCCACGGCAGCCCGGCACAAAAGGCCCGCTACCTGCCAAAGCTGATCAGTGGCGAGCATGTCGGGGCACTGGCCATGTCGGAGGCGGGGTCCGGCTCCGATGTTGTCTCCATGAAAATGCGGGCCGCGAAAAAGGGCGACCACTACATCCTCAACGGCACGAAAATGTGGATTACCAACGGCCCGCAGGCCGAAACTCTGGTGGTCTATGCCAAGACCGATCCGGCGGCAGGATCGCGTGGCATTTCGGCATTTCTGGTCGAGAAAAGCATGAAAGGCTTTTCGCAGGGCCCAAAGCTCGACAAACTGGGAATGCGCGGCTCGGACACGGCAGAGCTGGTGTTTGAGGATTGCGAAGTGCCGGAAGAAAACCTGATTGGTGGCCTCGGGCGCGGTGTCAATGTGTTGATGTCGGGCCTCGATTACGAGCGCGTCGTGCTCGCCGCCGGGCCGCTGGGCATCATGCAGGCGGCGATGGATATCGTCATGCCCTATGTGCATGAGCGCAAGCAGTTTGGTGCCCCCATCGGCACCTTCCAGCTGGTGCAGGGCAAAATCGCCGACATGTATGTGATGATGAACGCCTGCAAATCCTATGTCTATGCCGTCGCCAAAGCCTGCGACCGGGGCGAGACCACGCGGGAGGATTCCGCCGGTGCCATCCTCATCGCCGCTGAAAAGGCGACGCAGATGGCGCTTGACGCCATCCAGCTTCTGGGCGGCAACGGCTACATCAACGACTACGCCACCGGGCGGCTGCTTCGCGATGCCAAATTGTATGAGATTGGCGCGGGAACGAGCGAGATCAGAAGGATGCTGATCGGGCGGGAGCTGTTTGGGAAATGGGGGTGAAGGCGATACAATTCTTGACAACCACACACAATATGTCATTTTTGAAAAAGTGACATAGGAGGTGGTTGTGCCAAATTTCCAACCTGGATTTGCCGAAGACGCCCCATCCACCTTTTCTCCGGCCCAAACCGCCGTCACTTATCAGCGCGTGCAGATCGGTAAAGCTGGCCGCATCGTTATCCCCGCCGCCGTGCGCGCCGCACTTGGCGTCAAGGAGGGCGACTGGGTGACGCTGGAGTTGCGAGGCGATGAAGTGACGATGCTGGCCTACGTGGAGACACTCAGGCGGGTGCAGGCCGAATTTTCAAAATATATTCGCCCCGGTGTGAGCGTCGTTGATGAACTAATCGAGGAACGCCGCGCCGAAGGCACGCTTTCGGATGAAGAATTTCGCGAATGGCTGATCGCCCGCAGCCGCAGGGAAACAGGCAAAACCTGGTGACACGCTGCGTAATCGACACTTCGGTTGTCCTCGCCTACCTGTTCCAGGAACCTGGAAAGGATTTGGCGTTGGCGCTGTTTGGCGACGCGCTGCTTTCGAGCATCAATCTTGCTGAAATCGCTACCAAGCTGGCAAGCTTGGGCCGGGACGAGGCGCAGATATTGGCTGATTTTGGTCGGCTCAATATTAAAACCCTGGCATTCACCGACGATCTGGCCTTTACCACCGGCCTTTTGCGCAGCGCCACCCACCACAAAGGCCTCTCCCTTGGCGACCGCGCCTGCCTGGCGCTTGCCCTGCGGGAACAGCTGCCGGTGTACACTTCAGACCGGGCCTGGGCTGGTCTGGATGTTGGCGTGGAAATCAGGCTGCTGCGGTAGCTTTTTGGGGCACCGGCAATACACGCCGCCCCACCCCCGGCCATTCCTGCGCCCATCGCGTCGCGGGCTTCTCAAACCAGCGGTAAACCAGCACGGACGCCATTACAATCAGCAGCATCACCCCGCCAACGAACACCCAAGGGTTGAGCGTCACGCTCGCCCCTGACTTGTCCCACACCAGCCGCATCACCCGGATCAGGATGGGATGGACGAGATAGATCGAGTAGGAGGCGTCTCCCAAAAGCAGGGCCAGCCCGGCCAGCCGCCCCTGCGGCCAGCCAGAATCTCCCAGGGCTGCACTGGCAATGAGCAACGCCGCCGGAATGCCCCAAACCAGCGGGCGCAGAACACCATGGGCTGGCACGCTAAAATAAACCGACGCAGCAAAGCCTGCTACCCCGGCCAAAGCCAGCGCCGCACAAGCTGCGCCCGGCCACCGCAAGCCATTCATCCGCGCATTGGCGAGCAGCGCGCCGCAGCCAAATTCAAGCACGATCGGGTGGGACCAGAAGGCAATGGCGCCCGGCTCCTGCCGCCACCACAGCCCCCCCCCCGCAAGAATGACCAGAATGCCAACCACCGCCCCAACCGCTTTTTGCCTCGGCAAAAACAGGCACAGGGCAAAAATCGCATAGAAAAACATCTCGTAATTCAGGGTCCAGCCCAGCTTGTAGACCGGCTGGATGGCCTCCGCCCCGGCCCGCGCAAACGGGATGAACAGGTAGGATTTGACAATTTCGGCCAGCGAAGGCGCGGCGCTGGACAGCGAGGCGGGCGACAGCAGCATGGTGGCCAGAAACAGCGTCGTCGCCGCCCAGTAGAGCGGCACAATGCGGGCCATGCGGCGGGCCAGAAACAGCCGCGCCCCGTACTTTTGCCCGAACAGATCGCGCGAGGCAAACACCATCACAAACCCGGAAATGACGAAAAACAGATCCACCCCTGCCCCGGTCAGGTCAACGATCACCGGTGAAAACCCGTAGGCCGCAGCCGCTGGCATAAGCGCTGCCTCGGTCTGCAAATGGCCAAACACCACCATCAGCGCCGCCAAAGCGCGCAAGGCCTGAATTGATCCCAAATGCTGCATACCGGGGCCCGTGCGCTAGACAAGGCGATTTGCCTGCCAGTCAGCACCTTGCGCCCGATTGGTTGAGCAAGGATTTATGAAGGGGAAGCGAAAGCCCGGACCGCGCACTTCCAGTGCGCTTCTTGCCGCTGCTTCACGCGTGCCTTTTTTGACACTATTTGCCTGCACGCAAGAGCGCACTGGAAGTGCGCGGTCCGGGCGAAGCCACCCCCTTCTCCACCTCCCCGCCCGCCTCGCGCCACGCGGCAAATCCGCCATCCATATGGGCCACAGGCTGCAGCCCCATTTTTTGCGCGGTATGGGCGGACAAAGCCGAGCGCCAGCCGCCGGCGCAGAAAAACACGAAGGTCTTGTCCTCACCAAATACCGGCTTGTGGTAGGGGCTCTCCGGATCAATCCAGAATTCCAGCATGCCGCGCGGGCAATGGAACGCCCCGGGGATTTTGCCCTCGCGCTCCAGCTCGCGCGGATCGCGCACATCCACCAGCACCACATTGTCCTGCAATTTCAATGTTTTGGCTTCCGCGACGCTGAGTGTCCTGATGGATGCCAGCGCCTCGTCCAGCAACCGCTTGTAGCCATGGGTAATGGTCTGTGTCATGCATTTGCCTCCAAATGTCTTTTCCACCCGAGCCTTGCCATGCCCGATATTCAGCTTGCCGACATTCTCGCCTTTGGCTTTTTCTGCCTCGCCTGGCTGGGTTACCACACACTGGTGGAAGGTGCACGGGCCAAGCACGGCGGCCTCAACGCCATGATGGATTTTTACCGGCTGCGCTGGATGGACGAGATGAGCCACCGCGAGACCCGCATCATTGATGGCGCGATCATGGCCAGTTTGCAAAACGGCACCGCCTTTTTCGCCTCAACCTCGCTGCTGGCCCTGGGCGCTGCCGCCACCCTGCTGCGCGCGACGGATGATGTGCTGAAGATTTTCAGCGATGTGCCCTTCGGAATGGTGACAAACCGCACCGTCTGGGAAATCAAGGTGGTCGGCATGGGCATCATTTTTGGCTATGCCTTCTTCAAATTCTCCTGGTCGTATCGCCTGTTCAATTATTCGGCGATCCTGCTGGGGGCCACCCCTTCGGCGCAGGACCCGGACGTGGTGCGCCGCCGCCGCACCGCCTGGCGCGCCGCGCAAATGAACATTGCCGCCGCCCGGCATTTTTCGCGCGGGCAGCGGGCGTTTTTCTTCGCGCTGGGCTATATGGGCTGGTTCATCAGCCCGTGGGTGCTGCTGGCCTCCACCTCGGGCATCCTGCTGGTGATGTCGCTGCGCCAGTTCGCGTCCGACGCACGCGCCGCCGTCATCAGCCTCCCGCCGGGCGAGGATGTTGAGACGCCTTTCACCGCTGGGGAGGTCCCTGCTGACAAAACCGGTGGATAAACCGATTCCGGGCCGGTGCCGGGAGCCGGAACCGGACCGCGAACCTGAAAGTTCCCCGTCCGCTCATGGTCCCGGAAACAGGGCTTGCGTGCGCCCGGCCAGCCAGTAGGCCACCAGCCCCATCCATTCGCGCACCGCCCGGTCCAGCATCAGCAGGTTCTCGCTGGCCTGGACCCGCGGCCGCAGCGTTTTGGGCCAGGGCCTTGTGTGGTAATCCACCGGAAAGGGCACGACGTCAAAGCCGGTCTTGCGGAATATGCCGACCGAGCGCGGCATGTGGTAGGCCGAGGTCACAAGCAGCCAGACTTCGCCGGGTTTGGGCTGTGCCACCTGCTTCACCAGTTCGGCATTTTCGGCAGTGTTGCGGGATTTGTCGTCAAATTCCATCCGCTCCGGCGCAAGGCCCAATTCAGTCCACATCCGCCGCGCCGCGTCACTTTCGGAGATTCTGGAGCCGAAAAACGCCGCCGTGCCGCCCGCGAACACCAGCCTTGCCCCAGGAAAGCGCCGGGCCAATGCCGCCGCATCGCTCATCCGCGCGCCCGCCTCTGTCAAGGCAATGGAATTGCGCTCAAAAGTCAGCGCCTCGTCAATGCCGCCGCCCAGCACAATAATGCCGGCGGGTGGTGCCAGATCAGCCCTGGCTTGCGGAAACCGCTCCTCCAGAGGCCGCATCAGCAGGGCGCCGGCGGGGGAGAAACTGCCAGTCAGCAGCCCCAGTGCGGCCAGGCCCGCCAGCCATCGTCCACGCCGGGCAAAACGGGTCCAGCCGAGCAGCAACCCCAAAGCCAGCAGCAGCATCAAAAAATTGCCGGGGGCCGTCACCAGCCAGAGCAGCTTGGAAGCATAGAAAAACACTGGAGGGTCCCATCCAAAAAACGGCGGATCATGCGGCGCTGCCGCCGGGCCAAAATCCTTTTTAGGTGAAAACCGGTTTTTGGCGAAATATTTTCGCGCTCTGGCGAGACAGGCCCGCCCGCATGGCGTAAGTTCGGCACGAACCTTTGGATCAAGCCCCGGAAAACCTGCATCATGGAACCCGTCACCTACATCAACCCGCTGCTGCAAATGGCTTTTCTGGGCTACAGCCTGCTCACCGGCGGCCCGCCCATGCTTGCGGCGCAAGCCATGGCGCTGGCAGCCGTGCAGGCCCCGCACCGCACCCCCGCCCCGGCCCGCCCCGTGGCACCCGCCCCGCTGGCACAGGCCCCGGCTCCCGCCCCGGCCCCGGCCCCGCATGGCGGTGCCGCAGCTCCGGCTGCGCCTGCCCCCGCGCCGGCTGCGCCCGCACCAGCTCCGCTCCCCGCCCCCGCGAAAAAACTCAAAGGCCTCGCCGCCTGGAGTGCGCTGCTTGGCAAGACCGTCACCGGCAAGAGCGATGATGATGAATTGTTCGAGTTTTACAACAAGAACGGCACCGTCAAGCAGATGATTGCGGGCGAAACTGCCGAGGGCAAATGGGTGGTGCGCGGCCAGACCGTCTGCTTTGACTATGACAATGGCGACGGCGAGACCTGCTACAAGGTCAGCATCGACGGCGGCAAGGCCACCTTCACCGACGAGGACGATACTGAGTCCGTCTATGATATCTTGCCAGGGAATGCGAAGAAGCTGTGAGGGCGAAGCGTGATTTATGTTCAGCCAGCATTGAGGGTCACACCATCAATGCTGGCGACTTGCCTATTTCTTCGTCTCCGGCTTCACATCCGGCACCGGTGCAGGCACCGGCACTAGGGCCGGTGAAGGCGCCACCGGGCCAGATGGTCCGAGGTTAACCGACACACCAAAAATCCGCCATTGCGAGCGCACGGGTTCAAACAGCAATTCAAAATTCACCTGCAATGGCACGGACGGAAAAAAGCCCGCCAGGTGCATCATGCCATTCGCTTCAATTTGCGGCAGCAGCGTCAGTTGCGGTTCCAGCACCAGCACGCCGGACAAGTCATAATTCTCGCGGCGGTGCGCGGCAAAAATATCACCCAGCCGCGCGGCATTGTTGGTGTTCTGGAAACCCGGCGCACCCATATCGCGCAGCACGGTATAATTACCGGTTTTGTTGGCATTATCCACCGCCGACAAAGTCGCGCGGATCAATATCAGTACGCCATTGCGGTCAATCTGCGCAGGCTTGGGGGCCGCCGCCACCGGCTTGGGCGGAGGTGCTGCTGGCGGCGGCGCGCTCTTTTGCGCCAGCGCCAGACCCGCAAGGCTAAACCCGGCCACCCATCCGGCCAAAACCAGAAATCGCCATCCCGCTACCATGCGAAGGTGACACCGCCCCGCGCACCCACGCCGCCGCGTGCACCGATGCCCACCGCCGCATTCAGCGTGGTCGATTCGTTGAAGCGGACTGCCAGAGCGGAAGCAAAGCCGGTTTCACCCCGGAACGTGCCGGCATTCAGCGCCAGCGCGTAATTCTTGTGCTCGGGAATGGAAATGCCTCCCATGGCCATGGCAATGGCTGAACCCTCATAGCCACGCCGCACATCCCGCTGTAATGTGGTGATATTGCCCTGAATGCCGGTAATCGTCTGCGGTCCGAAGGCCGATGTGGCCAGATTGCCCGAGGCATCGGAAGTGACAAAATTGGTTGGGCCCGTCTGCGCCGCAAGGCTGGCGGCGGAGGGCACGCCCTTTAACGTGTAGGTATTGGTTGTTGTGCCAAGCACCACCTGATTGGCGCGGGTTACGGTGGCACCATTGCCAATGGCTGCGGCATTGGCAAACCCGCCAGCCGATGCATTTGTGCCCACGGCAACCGAATTCGTGGCACCGGCTGCCGTATTGGCACCATTGCCAATGGCAATCGCGCCATCACTCAGGGCCTTGGAGCCGGAGCCGACCGCGACGCCCTGCATACCCGTTGCATTGGCACCGCTGCCCAAAGCTACACCCTGATCCCCCACGGCGGTAGCTGTATTGCCCAAGGCGATGCCCTGTGCACCAGAAACAATCGTGCCGCTGCCAAGCGCTACACCCTGCAAGCCGCTGGCCTGCACCACAGCCGTGTCGCCAAGCGCCAGTGACCCCGCCACAAGTGCCGTCGAGCCATTGCCCAACGCCACTGATCCCTGCCCCTGCGCATTATTGTTGGCACCAATGGCTACAGCGCCCTGCCCGTTGGCGATATTGGGATCCCCTATGGCGACAGCACCATTGCCCGTTGCTGTGGATTGCGAGCCCAGCGCCACCGCGCCAATACCGCTGACAACCTTGGACTGGAAACCCATGGCAATGGAACCCTGCCCGCCCGCAGCCAAAACGCTCGACTGGTTGCCAATGGCAATAGTCTTTGCCGCCAGCGCGCCGCCTAGCGGCCCGGTATTGACCGAAACGGCATTGTCACCATTGACACTGGTTTCATAACCCAGAGCAATACTGAAAAGCCCCTGGGCATTGGCGGTCTTGCCAATGGCGATCTGGCCGCCGAGCAACCCGGTCGCCGTGCCAGATTGTGCGCCAATGCCAATGGCAACGCTGTCCACGGTGATTGCCTTGGCACTTGCACCAACGGCTGTACCGCCTGTGGATGCATTGCTGAAAGCGCCAAGTGCAGTGGCATTGTCCCCGCTGACACCGCCCGTTGTGCTGCCAGCAAACGACGTGAATCCAATCGCCGTCGCAAAATTTCCGGTGCCAAGCCCCCCGTTGCCACCGGAATTGGCCTGTGAGCCAATCGAGGTATCCCCGTGCGACGTCGCCGAGACTCCGCCGCCGGAATTGGCAATATTGCCAAAGGACGTGTTGTCGTCACCAACAGCACTGGAGAAATCGCCGAAAGCTGTCGCAGTGGTTCCCGGACTGCTGGCATTGCCATTGCCGCCGTCCTGATCACTGGTCAGGGCCAAAGACGGTCCGGCCAGCAAGGCAATGGCGCTGCTGGCCAAGGCGAAGGTTTTCAACCGGGTGGTCGCAAATGAAAAAGGGGACATGTTGCGCAAACTCCGTAACCGACCAGCGAGAATATTTCACCCCCGCAGAAGCCGCAGGCGATCCCTTCTGCCAGATGTTAATACACCACTCTTTTCAATCCGATATGTCAATTCCTGCTCTGCAATTCTGGAAATTTGCTTAAGCAGTGTTGTGAACAAGTTACGCATTACAAAAAAACAAAATCACGGTGATGGAACCCGGTCTTTAGTCGCCGGATATTTAGAAAACCCTTCAAATACAACAGGCAATCCAATAATTATTGCAAAAACCGAAAGCCTTTTTCCAGCCAGGCCAAACCAGAAAAATAGGCAAGTCTCTCGTTTCAAAGCGTTTTTTAACTGAAACACACTCTCCAATTTATTTGGGGCCTTGTTGTTTTGGTTAAAAATATGCTGTCAAACAAGAGCAATCACATCCGGAACACCCCAAACCGGGTCTCCTTAACCGGCGCATTCAGCGTTGCGGCAAGGGCCAGAGCCAGCACCCGGCGGGTCTCGGAGGGCAGGATGATGCCATCGTCCCACAGGCGGGCGGTGGCGTAATAGGGCGAGCCGTCGGCTTCGTATTTTGAGCGGATGGGAGCCTTGAACGCCTCTTCCTCCTGGGCGCTCCAAACCTTGCCGTCCGCCTCAAAATTGTCACGCTTCACCGTCGCCAGCACCGCCGCCGCCTGCTCGGCTCCCATCACCGAGATCCGCGCATTAGGCCAACTGAACAGGAAGCGCGGATCATAAGCCCGCCCGCACATGCCATAATTGCCCGCGCCGAAAGAGCCGCCGACAATCAGCGTAATTTTGGGCACGCGGGCACAGGCCACCGCCGTCACCAGCTTGGCCCCGTCTTTGGCAATGCCGCCCGCTTCATATTTCTGGCCGACCATGAAGCCGGAGATGTTTTGCAGGAACAGCAGCGGTATTTGGCGCTGGCAGCACAATTGGACAAAATGCGCGCCTTTCAGCGCACTTTCCGAAAACAAAATGCCGTTATTGGCGACAATGCCGATTTGCATGCCGTGCAGCCGGGCAAAGCCGGTGACCAATGTGGTGCCATAGCGCGCCTTGAACTCGTCAAACGCCGAGCTATCGACCAGCCGCGCGATAATCTCGCGGATGTCATACTGGCGCTTGAGATCGACCGGCACCAATGCTTCCAGCCCGGCGGGGTCGACCAGCGGCTCCTCCGGCTGCGACAGCACAGCCTGCGCCCGCTCTGCCGGACCAAGATTGCCGACGATCCGCCGCGCCATCGACAGAGCCTGCGCATCATCGGCGGCATAATAATCGGCCACGCCCGACAGCCGGGTATGCACATCCGCCCCGCCGAGTTCCTCCGCCCCCACCACTTCGCCCGTCGCCGCCTTGACCAGCGGCGGTCCGGCCAGAAAGATCGTGCCCTGATTTTTGACGATAATGGTCTCGTCCGACATGGCCGGCACATAAGCGCCGCCTGCGGTGCACGACCCCATGACCACCGCAATCTGGGCAATGCCTGCCGCCGACAGATTGGCCTGATTGAAGAAAATGCGGCCAAAATGTTCGCGATCGGGGAAAACCTCGGTCTGGTGTGGCAGGTTGGCCCCGCCAGAATCGACGAGATAGAGGCAGGGCAGATGGTTTTCGCGGGCAATTTGCTGGGCGCGCAGGTGCTTTTTCACCGTCAGCGGATAATAGGTGCCGCCCTTGATGGTGCTGTCATTGCACAAAATCATCACCTCGCGGCCCATCACCCGGCCAATGCCGGTGATCAGCCCGGCCCCGTGAATGTCATCGTCATACATGCCACAGGCGGCCAGCTGCGACAGTTCGAGGAAAGGCGAGCCAGGATCAACCAGCCGCATCACCCGCTCGCGCGGCAACAGCTTGCCGCGCTTCAGGTGCCGGTCGCGGGTTTTTTCCGGCCCGCCAAGCGCGGCGGCGGCGCGGCGGCTTGTGAGTTCCGCCGCCAGAATCGCCCAAGCCGTGCGGTTGGCGCTGGCTTCCGGACTGGCGGGATCGAAGGTGGATTTGAGGATGGCCAAGAAATCTTCCTAAACGCTGTCATATTTCTCCAGATGCCAGATCTCCCCCGCCACATCCTTTTCCCAAGCCTTCCAGGCTGGCAGCGCCATCATTGCATCCATATAGGCGCGGGTTTCGGCGTTAACCGGGATGGCATAGGCGTGCAGGCGGTTGACGACGGGGGCAAACATCGCATCCGCTGCGCAGAACCTACCAAACAGGAATGGCCCGGTTTTGCCATAGCGCTTGCGGGCATCGGCAAAGGCGGCCTGAAGCCGCACCACATCAGCCAGCGCTGCTCCCGACAAGGGCTGGCGCGGCGGCTTGGGTGCCCGGCGGATATTCATCGGGCATTCGCTGCGCAGGGCGATAAAACCGGCGTGCATTTCGCTGGCCAGCACCCGCGCCAGAGCCCGCGCGGCCTTGGCCCGGGGCCAGATGGCCTTGGCCGGGCGCACATCGGCAATATATTCGGCTATCGCCAGTGTTTCCCAGATTTTCAGCGGGCCATCAACCAGGCAGGGCACTTTGCCGGTGGGCGAATATTTTAAGATGTCGGCGCGGGTGGTCGGGTGATCGAGCGGGATCACCACCTCCTCAAACGGTATTTTGAAATGCGCCAGCAAAATCCACGACCGGAACGACCACGATGAATAGGCCTTGTTGGCGATCACCAGCTTGAAAGGCATTAAATTCCCTCCCCTTGAACAGGCTGCAAATGTTCACGATTTGGGGGCGGCTGGCAAGGGCGGATTCAAG
>JAYVYA010000040.1:0-28986 GCA_043784745.1 Hyphomicrobiales bacterium | reverse complement strand
AACTCTTGCACGTCCAGCATGGTTTACGGCTGTTATCCTTAGCCGTTCGTTACCGGGCGGGGACTTGTCGCGACATGGTTAACAATTTCCTGGGGATGTATAACCCAGGCAATCCCCATACTCAAGCTTTGCTGGCATTGCGGCTTTTGTGGACAAGCGGGGGCTTTTTTATGGCAAACGCTGCAACTGGGCAAAATTTCACCCCGTTCAGCAAAGGGGCAGCACCTCAATGGCCAGCGCATGCACTTCGCCCGCCAGTTCCGCCGCCAGCAGGCCATTGACCATGCGGTGGCAGGCGATCCGGCTGTGTCCGGCAAAGGCGGCGGAGGCGATTTTCACCCGGAAATGGGTTTCCCCGCCGGGCCGGGCACCGGAATGGCCGGCGTGCTGGTGTGATTCGTCAATCACTTCCAGACGGGCCGGGGCCAGCGCTTCATTCAGCCGGGCCGCAATTTTTTCACGCATGTTCATGGGGCACACTCCTGCTTTCAGCGTTTCGTCAAGACTTCTGCATAAAAATGTTTTCTGGTTCTGTGCCTTGCCGCGAGCCGCAAGCCCTCTTACTCTTTTGCCGTGATGAATCTCAACTCCCGCCTTTTCGACCGTGTCCGGGTGCGCAATACC
Organism: Hyphomicrobiales bacterium; assembly: GCA_043784745.1. Classification (GTDB taxonomy): domain Bacteria; phylum Pseudomonadota; class Alphaproteobacteria; order Rhizobiales; family Beijerinckiaceae; genus JAYVYA01. The sequence continues at coordinate 28,362 of JAYVYA010000040.1, read as the reverse complement.
CCGCTGGAAACCGCGCAGCCCGAGGAGGCGCGCTGTGACCATCCCGGCTGCCTGCGCGCCGGGGAATTCCGCGCGCCCATGGGCCGCCAGCGCGAAGGCCAGTATTTCTGCTTTTGCATCGACCATGTGCGGGAATATAATTCCACCTATAATTATTTCACCGGGATGAGCGATGAAGCCATCTCGAAATACCAGAAAGAGGCGATTGTTGGCCACCGCCCGACGTGGAGCATGGGCGTCAACCGCGCGGCCAAGGGCCACCGGGAGGAAGGGCAGGACACGTCCGACGATCCTGTCGGCGTTTTCCGCTCCCGCTTCCGCCAAAAAGCGCAGGAACCCAGCCGCCCGCGCCACGGCTTGGCTGCGATGAAGGCGCTGGGCACGATGGGGCTGGACGATACAGCCGATTCCCCCGCCATCAAGGCCCGCTACAAGGAATGGGTGAAGCGCCTCCACCCCGACGCCAATGGCGGTGACCGCTCCAACGAGGAGCGCCTGCGCGAGATCATCCACGCCTATAACCACCTGAAAATCGCGAGGCTGGTTTGACGCGGGGCGCTGCCTCGTGCCAAAAACGCTGGAGATTTTGCCGCGCCGGGATAGTCCTGTCGCGCCGGGCGCACTATGTTCCCGTGGATGGATTTTAACGCCGGGCTGCGGCCCCCGCGTAATCTGGTTCAGGACGGAGGATGAATGTCTAGCGCTGCTGCCCCAATCCATGGCCTGCCGGATACAAAAGTCCCGGTGCGCAAAATGTTTGGAATCGACTCGGACATGATGGCTCCGGCCTATCTGGTGGCGGACGAGCATGTGCCCGATCTGGACCCCGATTATCTGTTTGACCGGGATACCACTCTGGCAATTCTGGCGGGATTTGCCTATAACCGCCGTGTCATGGTCACCGGCTACCACGGCACCGGCAAATCCACCCATATCGAGCAGGTGGCAGCGCGGCTGAACTGGCCGATGGTGCGCGTCAACCTCGACAGCCATATTTCCCGCATCGACCTTGTCGGCAAGGACGCGATTGTGCTGCAGGACGGCAAGCAGGTGACCGAATTCCGTGACGGTATCCTGCCTTGGGCGCTGCAAAACAATGTCGCGCTGTGCTTTGACGAATATGATGCGGGCCGGCCCGATGTGATGTTCGTCATCCAGCGCGTGCTGGAGGTGGCGGGGCGGCTGACCCTGCTGGACCAGAACCGCGTCATCAAGCCGCATCCCGCCTTCCGCCTGTTTGCCACCGCCAATACGGTTGGCCTTGGCGACACGTCCGGCCTCTACCACGGCACCCAGCAGATCAACCAGGGCCAGATGGACCGCTGGTCGATCGTCGCCACGCTGAATTACCTGCCCCATGACAAGGAAGTGGATATTGTCCAGGCCAAGGTGAAGCATTTTGGCAAGGGCAAGGAAGGCCGCGACATCGTCAACAAGATGGTCCGCGTTGCCGATCTCACCCGCAACGCCTTCATGGCCGGCGACCTCTCCACCGTGATGAGCCCGCGCACGGTGATCACCTGGGCCGAAAATGCCGACATTTTCAAGGACGTCGGCTTCGCCTTCCGCCTGACGTTTTTGAACAAGTGCGATGAACTGGAGCGGACCCTGGTGGCCGAGTTCTACCAGCGCTCATTCGGGCAAGAATTGCCGGAGAGCGCGGTGAATGTGGCGCTGAGCTGAGACATGCAAATGAGTGCGGGACGATGCCGACCATCAGTGCATTTTACGTCGTTCTGATCCAGATGTTCTGGCGCGATCATGCGCCGCCGCATTTTCACGCGCTCTATGCCGAATACGAGGCATTGGTTGATATCAGGACGCTGGAAGTGATTGAAGGCGAATTGCCTCGTCGCGCTCTCGCGCTTGTGCTGGAATGGGCGTAGAAAACGGCGCAGATCTCATGGAGGATTGGGAGTTATGCACGCGCAACCAGCATCCCAACAAAATGCCTCCGCTGAAATAGTGCCACCGATACGTGTGCGGATGCCGTGGCGCGTCGCGCGGCTGATTGTGCTGGACGGATTCAAGCTTCACGTGGTCTTTATTGACGGCCTTGAAGGCGAGGTGAATATGTCACCACTCATCCATAGCCAGAATGCAGGCGTTTTTGCCGCGCTGGCAGACCCGTCGATATTTGCGCAGGCCCGGATCGAACACGGTGCCGTGACATGGCCTGGCGACATTGATATCGCGCCGGATGCGATGCACCGGGCGATCAAGACGGGCGGGTGCTGGACGGCGTAGGGCATTGCTGGCCCGAACATTTTCCTTTGATCTATGTGTGCTGTTGCCACGATGCCCCTGTTGCCGGTCAGCCAGCCGTTCTATCACGCCATTTTGTTGTCGCGTGATGCGCTTCCAGCAGTTTTTCGGCAAAGGTCGCCGCCAGCGCCATGAGCTTTTGCGTTGATTCATGTTTAACCATCTTGCGTTCGCCATCGTCATTTGCCAGCGCGTATTTTTCCCGGAATCCGGCGGGGATGCTCCTTGAAATCGACCCTGAAAACCGCTTTCCGGCTTTTCCGATGGCCAAATTCGTTTAGGATCATTTCCATGAGCACACATTCAAACCGCAAGCCCGCCCAGAAATCCGAAGCGCCGCAGGAGCCGTTCAAGCGGGCGGTGGCCGCTTGCATGCGCGCCATGGCCCGGACGCCGGAACTGGAAGTAACCTTTGCCGCCGAAAAACCGGCCCTGATTGGCTCGGGCGACAGTGCCAAGGCCCGCCTGCCCGAACCCTCGCGCAAGCTGACTGCGGCGGAAGCCGCGATTGTGCGCGGCCATTCCGATTCCATGGCGCTGAAACTGGCGCTGCATGATGCCGCCATCCACCGCCGCCAGAACCCGCAGGGGGCCAATGCCCGCGCTGTGTTTGACAATGTGGAACAGGCCCGCTGCGAGGCCATCGGCGCGCAGCGCATGGTTGGTGTTGCCAGCAATCTGGGGGCCATGCTGGAGGACCGCTATGCCAAAGCCGGGCTGGCCGATGTCACCGACCGCTCGCAGGCTCCGCTGGAAGATGCGCTGGCGCTGATCGTGCGCGAGCGGCTGACCGGTGCCGCCCCGCCCAAAGCCGCCGAAAAAGCCGTCAACCTGTGGCGCGAATGGGTGGAGGAAAAGGCCAGGGGCGATCTTGACGCGCTCGGCAAAAACATCGGCGACCAGCGCGCTTTCGCCAAATCCGTCCACAAACTGCTGAACTCGCTGGAAATGGGCGATGATTCGGCCATCGACCGCGAGGAAGACGACAGCGACGACGACAAGAACGAAAGCAAGGACGAGACCCAGGACCAGGACGGCGAGGGCGAGCAGGACGAATCCGGCGACAGCGTCGAAATGCAGAAGGCTGACGATTCCACCGACGAGATGGAGGAAGGCGCAATGGAGGCCGAAGACGCCCCTTCCGGCGAATTCCCCGAAGAAGCCGATGCGGGCGAGGCCGATGAAGCCGCCGAGGCGCGCCGCCCGCCAGCCTGGGGCGAGCAGCATCGCGGCCCCGATTACAAGGCCTTTACCACCAAGCATGACGAGATGATGCAGGCCGAGGATTTGTGCGAGCCCGAAGAGCTGGAGCGCCTGCGCGCCTATCTCGACAAACAATTGCAAAACCTGTCCTCCGTCGTCGCCCGCCTTGCCAACCGGTTGCAGCGCCGCCTGATGGCGCAGCAAAACCGCTCGTGGGAATTTGACCTCGAAGAGGGCATGCTCGACCCCGCGCGGCTGTCGCGCATCATCATTGATCCGCAGCAGCCCTTGTCGTTCAAGCGCGAAAAAGACATGGATTTCCGCGATACGGTGGTGACGCTGCTGATCGACAATTCCGGCTCCATGCGCGGCCGGCCGATCACGGTGGCGGCCACCTGTGCCGATATTCTGGCGCGCACGCTGGAGCGCTGCGGCGTCAAGGTGGAAATTTTGGGCTTTACCACCAAGGCGTGGAAGGGCGGCCAGTCGCGCGAGGCGTGGTTGCAGGCCGGCAAGCCCGCCGCGCCGGGCCGCCTGAACGACCTGCGCCACATCATTTACAAAAGCGCCGACGCCCCGTGGCGGCGGGCGCGAAAAAACCTCGGGCTGATGATGCGCGAGGGGCTTTTGAAAGAGAATATTGACGGCGAGGCGCTCGACTGGGCCCACAACCGCCTGCTGGGACGCTCCGAGCAGCGCAAGATTTTGATGATGATTTCGGATGGCGCGCCGGTCGATGATTCCACCCTCAGCGTCAATCCCGGCAATTATCTGGAGCGCCATTTGCGTTATGTAATCGAGGAAATCGAAACGCGGTCCCCGGTCGAACTCATCGCCATCGGCATTGGCCACGATGTCACGCGCTACTACCGCCGCGCGGTGACCATCGTCGATGCGGAAGAGCTCGGCGGGGCGATGACCGACAAGCTGGCTGAATTGTTTAGCGAAAACTATGAGCCGCCGGTGGTGGCCGCGCCGAGGCGCACCCCGTTGAAGGCGCCACCGCCGAAGGGGGCTGCGCAGGTGAAGGCGACGGGGATGACGCGACCGGTGAAGAAAGCGAGTGTGGCGGGGTAGCAGGGCAATCGGGTGAAAGATTTTTTGCAGGCTCACGCTTTGCAACCGGTTTCGAGCGCCGCCCTAGCGGAACGTCTCGAAATATGCGGGATGCGTCGTGGCCGCCAAGCTGTTTCACCCGACTGCCCTGGGCCACCCGCGCCCCCTTGCACCCCGCGCTGATCGGCGTAAGATCAAGGGTAGAAGGTATGCCATGGTCGCAATTCGAGCCCTGTTGTTTGCCACTTGCCTTGCCGGAAATCCGGCTTTTGCGGAATCGCCATGGATAGCCATTGGCATTGCCAACCCCGAATGCACCTGCCGCTTTCGCGGGGCCGATGTTTCCCTCGGTACGCAAATCTGTCTGGCCACCAGCGAAGGCATGCGGCTGGCCGAATGCGTCATGGAACAGAACGTTACCTCCTGGAAGGCTGGCTCCTCCCTCTGTCCCGTTGCGCAGGAGCGGCTATTTTCCCGCGCAAGCGGGGCTAGTGCATGATGTGTTGAGATTGAGCGGCTTTTCCTTCTCCCCCTGCGGGAGAAGGTGGCCCTCTTGGGGCGGATGAGGGGTAGCGCGAAGCGCATGATGCAGAGTGCGAATTGCGAAATATGGTCTTGGATCAAACAATTAGCCTGCTTCGCATACCCCTCATCCGGCGCTTCGCGCCACCTTCTCCCGCAGGGGGAGAAGGGAAGTGGCGAGTGATTCAGATAAAATGCATCATGCTCTAAGGCACCGGTGAGGCGCGGTCCGGCTGCCATGTCCGCACGTTTCTCCAAGTGGCCCCGGCGCGGGAACACTTGAATTTACCCGGCAAGGGTCGCCAGCTTTCTGAAACGGCTCAGAGCTTCAAAACAGCCTTCAGCTCGTTGAGCTGCGCCAGCTTTTCGCCAGCCAGCCGCGCGGCTTCCCCAGCGGAGGCAGAGGCGGCCAGACCGGCTGCGGCCTTGATTTCCGCATCCATGCTGGCGGCGGACAATTCCTCCAGCGGCACGGCAGTTTCGGCCAGAATGGTCAGGCCGCCGGGCGCAATATCGGCAAAGCCGGCGCGCACAAACAGTTTCTTCACCGCCCCGCCCGACTCGGCATAGGTGACAATGCCGGGTTTCAGCGTCGTCATCGCCGGAGCCTGATCGGCCAAAACCGTCATCTCGCCTTCAGTGCCGGAGAGAATAACGCTCTCGACATTGCCGGAAAAAAGCAGCCGCTCGGGGGCGACGAGTTCAAAGTGGAAGGCGGTCATTTTGTTGGTTTCCCCAAATTCATATCTTCGCCATCGCTATCCCGGACCGGGCTGACTACGCTGGCGATGTACTGAATCGCGTGCATCAACGCGCTGAATGCGAGCAGCAACAAAAAAATTTTCTGTGTGCCAAGCGCTTCGAACCAAGCTGGAGAACCCAACCCGATCGAAACCACAATGGCAGATCCAAACGTCGCCAGTTCGATAAAGAGTCGCGGCCACGACTTTTGGTCCGCTTTGCCTGGACGACGTGCTGCAATTATGAACGCGCCTGCCGCTGAGACACCAAGCACGACCAGTCCGATCCAATTTTGTAATTCGACAAGCTGGTTCATGGTCGCAGGCTCCGTCCAAACCAATCAATCTGCTGGATGCTACCTAGCACTGAATAGATGGCAATCAGGTTCGCTTGTTCTTTCAGCAGCACGATGGCGCTTGGTTCCTCCAGATGATTAATGCAGAACGCAACCACAAGCAATGAAGCCACCGTCGCGCCCAGAAAACCATCAGAGAAAACCAGGTAGTCGCGGCTTTTGCGACCGGAAGGTCCACGCCGGTAAATCATCCCAACCGCCGCGCATAGGACACCGCTGACCAGAATCAGCGTGCCGTTATATTTTGCGACAAATTCCAAAATCATTCCAGCATCCAAATCGCATCAAGCCGCAGCCTTCGCCAGCCGCTGCGCCTTGGCCACCGCATCGTCGATATTGCCAACCATGTAGAAAGCCGCTTCCGGCAAATGGTCATACTTGCCTTCAACGAGGCCCTTGAAGCCCTTGATCGTGTCTTCCAGCGACACCAGCACGCCGGGCGAGCCGGTGAACACTTCGGCCACATGGAACGGCTGGCTCAGGAAGCGCTCGATTTTCCGCGCGCGGGCCACCGCAATTTTGTCTTCCTCGGACAATTCGTCCATGCCCAGAATGGCGATAATGTCCTGCAACGCCTTGTAGCGCTGCAACACCTGCTGCACCTGGCGGGCGATGTTGTAATGCTCCTCGCCCACCACCAGCGGGGAGAGCATGCGCGAGGTCGAATCCAGCGGGTCCACTGCAGGGTAGATGCCCTTTTCAGCAATCGAACGCGACAGCACGGTGGTGGCGTCGAGATGGGCGAAGGAGGTCGCCGGGGCCGGATCGGTCAAATCGTCAGCGGGCACGTAAATCGCCTGCACAGAGGTGATCGACCCCTTGTTGGTCGTGGTGATGCGCTCCTGCAACATGCCCATGTCCGTCGCCAGCGTCGGCTGGTAGCCCACGGCTGAGGGGATGCGGCCGAGCAGCGCCGACACTTCCGAACCGGCCTGAGTGAAGCGGAAGATGTTGTCCACGAAAAAGAGAACGTCCTGGCCCTTGTCGCGGAAATCTTCCGCCACGGTCAGGCCAGTCAGCGCAACGCGGGCGCGCGCCCCCGGCGGCTCGTTCATCTGGCCATAGACCAGCGCGCATTTGGAACCTGCGCCGCCGCCCTTCTTGTTGACGCCGCCTTCGATCATTTCGTGGTAAAGGTCGTTGCCTTCGCGGGTGCGCTCGCCAACACCGGCAAACACCGAATAACCGCCGTGCGCCTTGGCGACATTGTTGATCAGTTCCATGATCAGAACCGTCTTGCCAACGCCTGCGCCGCCAAACAGGCCGATCTTGCCACCCTTGGCATAAGGCGCGAGCAAATCGACCACCTTGATGCCGGTAACCAGAATCTGCGCTTCGGTCGACTGGTCGGCATAGGCCGGGGCGTCCTGGTGGATGGCGCGTTTGGCAGTATATTCCATCGGGCCCACTTCATCCACCGGTTCGCCGATGACGTTCATGATGCGGCCAAGGCAGCCGTCCCCGACGGGCACCATGATCGGCGCGCCGGTGTCGTGCACTTCCTGTCCCCGCGTAAGACCTTCGGAAATGTCCATGGCGATGCAGCGCACCGAGTTTTCACCCAGATGCTGCGCCACTTCCAGCACCAGCCGGCCTGTCGGATTGGATTCGGACTTGAGGCCGGCATTGCTGGTCTCCAGCGCGTTAAGAATTTCGGGCAGCTTGCCGTCGAACTTCACGTCGACAACTGCGCCGATGACCTGCGTTATGCGGCCGGTGGATGTGTTGGTGTTGGCCATTGCTTCGTCCTCTTCCCAAATCTTCAGAGCGCTTCAGCGCCGGAAATAATTTCAATCAGTTCCTTAGTGATCATGGCCTGACGCGAGCGGTTGTATTTCATCGTCTGCTTCTTGATCATCTCGCCCGCATTGCGGGTGGCATTGTCCATGGCGCTCATCCGCGCGCCTTGTTCGGAGGCGGCGTTTTCGAGCAGTGCCCGGAACACCTGCACCGAAATATTGCGCGGCAGCAGGGCGGACAGGATTTCACCCTCTTCCGGCTCGTATTCATAGGAGGCCTTCGAAGCGCCTGCCTCGGCTGCGCCCGGAATTTCCGCAGGGATCAGCTGTTGTGCTGTTGGTGTCTGCGTCATTACCGACTTGAACCGCGAGAAGAACAGCGTGCATACGTCAAACTCGCCCTTGTCGAACAGGGCGATGATCTTCTGGCCAATCGGGTCGGCATCAACAAAGCCAAGCTGTTTTACCGCGCGCAGGTCGATCAACTCAATGATGTTCTTTTCGTACTGGCGGCGCAGCTGGTCCCAGCCCTTCTTGCCAACGCACATGATTTTCACTGTCTTGCCCTGCGACAGCAGCAGGTTGATGCGCTCGCGGGCAATGCGGACGATCGAAGAGTTGAAGCCGCCGCACAATCCGCGCTCGGCGGTGCAGACCACCAGCAGGTGCGTCTGGTCGCGGCCATTGCCCGCCAGCAGGGCGGGCGCGGCACTGCCGGACACACCGCCAGCCAGATTGGCCAGCACCTTGTCCATCCGCTCGGCATAGGGGCGCGCTGCTTCGGCCGCCATTTGGGCTCGGCGCAGTTTGGCGGCGGCCACCATCTGCATGGCCTTGGTAATTTTCTGCGTCGCCTTCACGGAAGCAATCCGGTTGCGCAGATCCTTTAAGCTCGGCATATCAGGAGCCTTTTTGTTTTGACAAAGACGGGTCCGGTGCCTGGCCCGTGGCTTGCGGATGATTTTCAATCGCCGTGTGGACGGCGCGGCGGAAACCGAGCGGATCGGCAATCATGCTGATCGGCGTGTGGGTGACCCCGGTGCCGGTAACCATGACGGTGCCATAATCAAACAGGCGACCGAGCAGGCTCTGCGTCACCTCAATGGAATCAACGCGGTTCAAAATCTGTTCGACCGTCTCGCGCTCGATCACTCCACGCTTGGCAATCACCCGGAAATTGGTCACGGCCAGTTCGGTGGTGTAGCCAATCACGAATGCATACAGGCACTTGGCCGCGCCGTAGAGGGCAATGGCCCCGCCCGCCACCATGAGGAAAAACGCCATGATATGCGAACCAAGGTCACGTCCCCAAAAGAACAGCGCCAGCCCGGCCAGCAGCACGATCAGCGGCCAGATGTAGATCAGCCAATGCAGTTTTGCCCGTGCCCGCACGGTCTCCCCTGTGATGAGTGTGTGATCGACATAGGACATGGTCAGCCCCTGAACCCCGTATCAGGCGAAGCTCTTGGCAAAACCTTCAACCACGCTCTTTAGCGCAGCTGCCGAAGCGTCCGACAAATCTTTCGAATTGCGGATTTCGGTCAACAGGGCGGCATGGCCGGTGTGCAGGATTGACAGCAGGCCATCCTCGAACGCCTTGACGCGGTTCAGCGGCAATTTGTCGAGATAGCCGTTGACGCCGGCATAAATCACGCAAACCTGCTCTTCCATCTGCATCGGCGAGAACTGCTTCTGCTTCAAAAGCTCGGTCAGGCGCGAACCACGGTTGAGCAGCTGCTGGGTGGTGGAATCAAGATCCGAGCCAAACTGCGCAAACGCCGCCATTTCGCGATATTGCGCCAGCTCGCCCTTGATCTTGCCGGCGACCTTTTTCATCGCCTTGGTTTGGGCGGAGGAGCCGACGCGCGATACGGAAAGGCCGACGTTGACCGCCGGGCGAATGCCCTGGAAGAACAGGTCGGTTTCAAGGAAAATCTGGCCATCGGTGATCGAAATCACATTGGTCGGGATATAGGCCGACACGTCATTGGCCTGCGTCTCGATAATCGGCAGCGCGGTCAGGGAACCCGACCCCAGTTCGTCATTGAGCTTGGCCGCACGCTCCAGCAAACGGGAATGCAGGTAGAACACATCGCCCGGATAGGCTTCGCGGCCCGGCGGGCGGCGCAGCAGCAGCGACATCTGGCGGTAGGCCACGGCCTGCTTGGACAGATCGTCATAGATCATCAGCGCGTGCATGCCATTGTCGCGGAAATATTCGCCCATGGCGCAACCAGCGAACGGCGCGAGGAATTGCATCGGTGCCGGATCGGACGCAGTGGCGGCGACGATGATGGAATATTCCAGCGCGCCCTGCTCTTCCAGCACCTTGACGAACTGGGCCACCGTCGAGCGCTTCTGGCCGATGGCGACATAGACGCAGAACAGTTTGGCCTTGTCATCGGTGCCGGAATTGATCTGCTTCTGGTTCAGGATGGCGTCGAGGGCCACGGCGGTCTTGCCGGTCTGGCGGTCGCCAATGATCAGTTCGCGCTGGCCGCGGCCAATCGGGATCAGCGCGTCAATGGCTTTAAGGCCGGTGGCCATCGGCTCATGCACCGATTTGCGCGGAATGATGCCGGGGGCCTTGACGTCTACGCGGGCGCGGCGGGTCGCCTTGATCGGGCCTTTGCCGTCAATCGGGTTGCCGAGCGCGTCCACGACGCGGCCCAGCATTTCGGGGCCGACCGGCACATCGACGATCGCGCCGGTGCGCTTGACGGTCTGGCCTTCCTTGATTTCGCGGTCGGAACCGAAAATCACGATGCCGACATTGTCGCTCTCAAGGTTGAGCGCCATGCCGCGCGTGCCGTTGGCGAACTCGACCATTTCACCGGCCTGGACATTGTCCAGCCCATAGACGCGGGCGATGCCGTCCCCGACGGACAGGACCTGCCCGACTTCGGTAACTTGTGCTTCTTGTCCAAAATTGGCGATCTCGTTCTTGAGAATCGCTGAAATCTCAGCGGCGCGGATATCCATCAGCCGACCTCTTTCATACGTGTGCGGATTGAGTTGAGTTTGGTTTTCAGGGAGCCATCGACCATGCGCGAGCCAAGCTTGACAACAAGCCCGCCAATGATTGAGGGGTCAATTTTGACAGAGACATCGACCGACTTGCCGCCGGTAATGCCTGTTAGTTCATGTTTCAGCGCCGCCAGACGGGCATCGCTCAACGGCTCGGCCACCGTGACTTCGGCGCGGGTGACGCCCTTGAAGGCATCGTTGAGCGCGCGGTAGCCGGCAATCATCGCATCCACCGCAAACAGGCGGCGCCTGGAGGCGATGAGTTCAATGAAATTGGCGGCAATCCCGGAAATGCCGGCCTTGGGCAGCAGCACTTTGAGCGCCTTGACCTGGTCTTCGGCCGAAAAAACCGGGCTTTTGACAAAACGCTGCATGTCCGGGTTCCCGCCAACGAGCGCGCCAAACCGCTCCAGGTCGCCCTGAACCGCATCAGTCAGGTTCCGCTCCTGCGCCAGCCCAAACAGGGCGGTAGCATAGCGCCCCGTCATTCCAGACACGATGGTTTCTGTTTGAGCCACGAATTCCTCGTCTGTGCCGCCGGATGGCGCTGGTGGTCCGGTGCACCCGCATCATCATGCTCTTGCGGCAACGCCGTAAAACCTGAAGCAGGCACAAAGGGGACGCAGGTCAGGCTCAGGCACAGCCCGTATCCTTCCCGGAGTTGGGCGTGACTAACATATGGCTTTTTTGTGCGCAACCCTGACAGCAAGCCATTTTGCAGCGCCATCCGAAACAGGAACGATCGGGTCATGGCCTTTTGATCGCTAGCCAGTTTTCCGCCAGCGTCAAAAACCCGATCACGGCGGCAAGCGGTGCCAGCACCGGAAAATCCGCCAGGCCCAGCGATTCGGCTGCGAAAGCCACCACCCACCACACCGCGCCCGAGGCCAGCACGAGCCCCGCCACCTGCACTGCCTGGCGTGCCCCGCCGCTCACAGCGCCCTCGCTTTGGACCAGTCGGCCTTCAGCACACTGAGCAATATCGTGGCACCGGACAAGCGAAACTCCTCTTTGGGCGACCCTCCAGATATATCCGCCAAACGACGATGGAAAGACACCCCAAAGCTTCTGGTTCCATGGACGCCGCCTATAGCAGGCCACTCTCCCGCGCCGTTTTCCATGGTGCGGCCTTGAACCAGTGCACCGCCAGCGCCGCCGCAACCAGTATCGCGCAGCCGCCAAGGTTGGCCAGCGGCACGCTCCAGAATCCTCGCCCAACCCGGTCCAGCAGAATTCCCAGTACCTGCGCCAGACACAGGCCCGTTAGAAACACGGCCAGCGTCTGCTGGCCCACCCGCCGCGTGATTTCCACCAGCGGCCCGGTCAGGCGGCTGCCCTGTTGCCCCGCCGCCATCCAGGCCAGATAGACCGTCGCCATGAAATGCACATAGCGCAGCGGGCCATAGTTCGTCTTGTCAATCCAGAACGCCAGCGCACCGTGGATCTGGCCGAGCACTGGTGCCAGGCCAAATCCCGCGTAGCAGCCAAATCCGTCCTGGCAGGAGACGGGCGCGGCCAGCAGCACGATGGCGAGGCACAGCCACACCAGCCTGCGGTCGCGCGGCGGGGCGGGCAGCCAGCCGCGCACCAGGGCAAACCCGGTGAAAAACACCAGCTGCCAGCCAAACGGGTTGAAAAACCAGCCGCGATGGTTCCAGCGGTCAGCCTCCAGATCCAGCATGCCGAAATTGGCCGCCAGCCACAGGCCGGTGACGAAAACCCCCACAAGTTCAACGCGCCAGCGCGCCAGCCCCATGACCACTGGAATCATCGCCAGAATGGCCAGATACATCGGCAGAATGTCAAAATAATTAGGCACATATGCCAGAGTCATCAGGCCGAGCAAATGCTGGCGCGGCGCGTCGAAAAACGGCTGAAGGTTAAGTTCTTCGCGCACATAATGGTCGATCGCCAAAAATTGGTCCGCCGCCACCATCAGCGAAGCTACCACCAGAAAACTGGCGATATGGGCCCAGTAGACCTGCCAGACCCTTTGGGCGATGCGTGCCGTGCCCAGCCACCAGCCGCGCTCCAGAAACACCCGCGCGAACGCCAGCGACGAGGCCATGCCCGAGCAGAACACGAACATGTCGGCGGCATCCGAAAAGCCGAAGCGCGCCGGAATCCAGTCCGTCCACGGATTCCACGGAATATGGGCGATGAGGATGATGAACATGCCAAGGCCGCGGAAAAAATCGAGCCGTGAATCCCGCAGCCAAGGCTTGCTGTCAGATTTGGCCAGCATAAGCCCCTCGCGCAATCTGGCAGGCGATCAGGCTAAAGCAGCTGCGGCGGGCAAAGGCGGCTTGCAATGCCGCGTCCAGTTCGGCGCGGCTGCGCACGTTGACGCCATGCCCGCCAAAGGCCCGCGCCACCTCGTCATAGCGGGTTGCCCCCATGGCCACGCCGTGGCGGGCCAGCCCGGCCTGCGCCTGCTTCAGTTCGATCAGCGCCAGGCTCTCGTCCTGCACCACCAGCACCACCACCGGCAGGCCCTGATCGCGCAGCGTGCCCAGCTCGCCCAGTGTCATTTCCAGCCCGCCATCGCCCAGCACGGCCACCACGGCCTTGTGCGGCGCGTGGATTTTGGCCCCGATGGCGAGGGGTATCGCCGAGCCCATCGTGCACCAGCCGGCCGATTGCAGCAGTTGCAGCGGGCGCGCCGCTTGCCACATCTGCGCCAGCAAAATCCGGTGCGCGCCGGAGTCAATCGTGACAATGCCATCCGCTGGCACCTTCGCCTGCAAAGCGGCAAAGACCGAATGCGGCCCCCATTCTGCCGGCACGGCAAATGCTGCGGCCAGCCGGGCCTTTGCAGCGGCAATCTCGCCATCCGCCCATATCGCACCACCTGGTCCGGCCAGCGCCTGCAACAGCGCCGGGAGAGGCCCGTCCAGCCGCACATGGCAAGCGTGCATGCCATGGTCGGCCGGCTGTTGCGTCAGTTCGATCACGCGGGTGTCCGCTCCGAAGGGCTCCAGCCAGCCCGCCCGCATTTCAATTGGGTCATAGCCCACCAGCAGCACCAGATCGGCACTGCGGAACAGCGGACCGAGGATGGCATCGGCCATGGGTGAAAGGCCCGCGCCGCCCAGCGCCAGCGGATGGTTCTCGTCCAGCACGCCTTTACCCTTGTAGGTCGTCACCACCGGAATGCCGCGCGCCTCTGCCAGATGCCGGATGGATTCCCCTGCGCCTGCCCGCGCCGCTTCCAGCCCGGCCAGCAGCAGCGGCCTGCGGGCTTGTGCCAGTTGGGCGCGCACCTGCACCAGCGCCGGATGTTCCAGCGCCACAGCCGAAACCCGTTGCGTTTGCGCCACAACCGCCAAAGGGGCAGAATCTGGCATGGCTGCCACGGCAGGCGACAGGTCCAGATGAACCGGCCCGCAGGGCGAGGCCAAAGCCAAAGCCACTGCGCGGGCGATGACAGCTCCCGCCCCTTCGGCTTCCACCTCAAAACTCGCTTTCACCAGCGGGCGCAGCAGGGCGGCATGATCGACGATCTGGTGGGTATAGCGGGCGCGGATATTGCGCTCGACCACGCCCGAAATCACGATCAGCGGATTGCGCTCCTGCATCGCATCGGCAATGCCGTTGACGGCATTGCCCAGCCCCGGTCCCAGCGTCGTCACCAGCAGGCCCGGTACATCGCCGCGCGTTGCCGTGCCCGCCGCCATGATCGCCGCTGCGGTCTCGTTGCGCGCGAGGATAAACCGGATGCCCGCCGCCTCCAGCGCGTCCACCAGCGTCACCACCTCGCCGCCCGGCATGCCAAAGGCGTGGCGGATGCCGTGGGTGTGCAGGGCACGGGCAATGGTGTCGGCAACGCGGTTCATGGCGGGGCTTTCAGGCGAATGTGTCCGGTCCCCTGTGGCAGCGCCAGCCAGCGGGAGCAAGCCTCACGAGGCAAATTTCAGGGTTTGGGCCGGGCGCAGGGCCGAGATCCGGTTTTGCACCATGGTTGCAAAATGGTCATCGCGCTTGAATTTGCGTCTGACGTCGAGCACGGCCATGGCCATGTCGCACTGCCCGCTTTGGGAGGCCATGTTCATCAGGCTGCGCAAAAACACATCGCGCTGGGCATGGCTTCCGCCCATGGCGGGCAGGTTGCGGGCAAGGCGCGCCATATCGGCCCGGCTGGCCCCGTCGCGGGCAAAATCGACCATGGCCCTGGCGAGGTCAACCCCCACCCGCCGCGCGGCGACGCCCTGGTCACCCTGGCCTGAGCGCGCCCGCGCACCCAGCGCCGCCACAATCCGTTCCGCCTGTTGCAGTTCGCCGCTGGCGATCAGGCTGAGGAGATGATGCAGGCTGGCAAACACCAGCGTCGTGTCGCAGGCACGCTGCTGCGCCAGTTCCGCCAGTTCGTCCCAGCGCCGGCCCACATCCACCCGATCCTGCCGCAACCGCCACAGCAGTGAGGCGGCATTGGCAATGTCCCGGAAATCGTCGGTTTCTACCGGGCGCACATCATGGTCATAGAGGTCCAGCGCCAGATCATTGCGCCCGCGCTCCATCTGCAGCAACGCCAGATGCCAGGCCATATGAAAGGAAAAATTGTGGCATTGCGTCCACATCGGTCGCGCCTGCTCCAGCAGGGTCAGGCCCGCCGCCGTGCGCCCGTTCATCTCGTAAACATGCGACACCGCGTGCAGGCCCCAGGCATCGCGCGGCTCATGCCGGACGGCAGCGAGGCCGGTTTTCTCCGCCGCCGCGAATTCGCCCGCTTCCTCCAGCCCAAAAGCGTGGCAGCCGAGCACGAAGCCATAGCCGGGCCGGGCCGCAGACCAGTCTGGCAACACCGCGCTGGTCGCGGCCAGCATGCCCGCCAGATCGCCCGCCATGAAGCGCATGGCGTTGGAGAGTTTGATGGCCAGAAAATCATGCCGGTGCCCGGCGGTATGGCGTTCCAGAATGGCGCAGGCCGCCAGCATGCGGCCTTCCGTCACCTCAGCCAGGGCGGCCACCAGGGCCAGTTCATGGGCGGTTGGCGCGCTGCGCTCCAGACTGGCCCTGGCTTGCGCCAAAGCCTGCCGGGCCGGGGCAATCAGCTCCGCACGGGCCAGAATCAGCGAAGCAAAGCCTTTTAGCGCATGGGCTGCGGTAAAATCGGGGTCATGTGCCAGCGCTTCCCTCAAGTGGTCGCCGCCCGCCGGGCGATGGGCCGCCACTGCGACAACCGCCGCCTCGAAGGCCCGGACAGCCGGAGCGCTGGCGCTGGCATGGGTGCCGGAAAAACAATCAACTAACATGCGGCAACCCTGGCTGAAGCGGGACTGGTCCCGAATTTGAAACCAAGCGTAACAAGTGCCGCGCACAACACGGATTCACGTTTGCGTGACTGTCCGGCATGCAATTGTGTCTGGTAATATCGTGAAGTCGCCAGCCTGCCGGCCTCTGGGCTATTGCCATCGCCTGGCCTGGTTTGCCATGATGGCCATGAAATGGCGCCGGGAGAAATCATTGTGTTGAAGCGGATCTGCGCGGCAATCGCCCTCCTCGCCCTCGGCGCTCCCGGGGCGCAGGCCTGCGGTGGCCTCAGCCCGTGCGAGGTGGCTGCCGGGCAGTATTACATGAGCCTGCCCAAGGGCTGGGATGGCAAATCGCTTCTGCCCACCGCCGTGTTTTTTCATGGCTATGGCGGCACCGGTGAGGAGGTGATGAAGGACGAGGGGCTGGTAAATACCCTGTCTGATCTGGGCGTGCTGCTGGTAGCCCCCAGCGGCGACAACAAGAATTGGTCCTACCCCGCCAAAATCCAGGGACCGCGCGATGATTTCGCTTTTGTTGCCAGCGTACTGGATGATGTGGACAGGCGCGTGCCGGTCGACCATGCTCGTTTGTTCGCCACCGGGTTTTCCATCGGCGGCTCCATGACATGGTATCTCGCCTGCTTCATGGGCGAGCGTTTTGCCGCCTTCGCGCCGATAGCCGGAGCCTATTGGGAACCCATGCCGCAGACCTGCCCGAGCGGCCCGGTCTCCCTGCGCCACATCCACGGCCTCTCCGACAAGACCGTGCCGATGGGCGGGCGCTCGCTGCGCAACGGCCAGTTCAAGCAAGGCGACGTCCTCCGCTCCATCAATCAGCTTAAAACCCGCGACCGCTGCCAGGTCTCCCCCACAAGCAGCGGGCAGCGCGGCACCATGATGTGCCAGACCTGGGCAGCCGGTGCCTGCGGCTCCGGCAAGGAGATTGAGCTTTGCCTGCACCCCGGCGAGCACGAGATTGATCCGGCCTGGGTGGCGGATGATTACCGCTGGGTAGACGGGCTGGCGAAGGCGAAGGGGCTATAATCGCGCAACACTGCCCGCCCGGTCGCGGCTTCGCCTTCCAGCTACCATGACCTTGATCGGCAATAGTTTGATGGTGCCTCAGGCGACGCGCATGCGCCCGCTTCCCAGTTCGCCCGCCGCGCGGATGGCGGCAATATTGCTGCGGTAATGCTGGGGCGTGCCGCCCCGAAACACAGCGGAACCGGCCACCAGCGTATCGGCCCCCGCCTGCACGATCTCTTCGGCAATGTCGATGGTCACCCCGCCATCCGCCTCCAGCCGGATCGGCCGTTCGCCGATCATCGCCCGGATGCGGCGCAGCTTTTCCAGCTGTGGGCGGATGAAGGCCTGGCCGCCAAAGCCGGGGTTGACCGTCATCACCAGAATAAGGTCAACCCGGTCCAGCACATATTCGATCACGCTCTCATGCGTCGCCGGGCAGAGGGTGACGCCGGCTTGCTTGCCCAGATTGCGGATCGCTTGCAGCGAGCGGTCCAGATGCGGCCCGGACTCGGCGTGGATGGTAATGATGTCCGACCCCGCCTTGGCGAAGGCTTCCAGATACGGGTCACAGGGCGCGATCATCAAATGCACGTCGAAAATCTTCTTCGTATGCGGGCGCAACGCTTTGACCACGTCCGGACCGATGGTGATGTTGGGGACAAAATGCCCGTCCATCACATCGACGTGAATCCAGTCGCAGCCCGCGTCGTCGATGGCACGAACTTCCTCGCCCAGCCGGGCAAAATCGGCGGAAAGGATCGAGGGGGAGATGACGAGGGGATTGGGCATGGTGTCCTCCGGAGCGCGGGCGTCCCGCCCGCTCAGTCCACTACCCAAACATCGGATAATGGCAAATATCGCACAATGGAATGAAGCGGCCGGGATGCCCGCGCTCCAGACCCCGGAGCTACAGCCCCAGCACATCAGCCTTGGGCCCCAGCCGTTTCAGGGCAATTTCCACGATATGGGCATGGTGAGTAAACAGGATCACCTGGCTGCACTCGCCAAACCGGGCCAGCACTTCCAGCATTTCCCCCGTCCGGGCTTCATCGAAACTGGCCAGCAAATCATCGCCGACAAAGGGCAGCGGCTCGCCGGCCCGCTGTTCCAGCAGCGCCAGCCGCAGCACCAGAAACAGCTGGTCGCGGGTGCCCTCGCTCATTTCTTCCACCTTGACGACTTTGCCGCCGCTGGCCCGCTGGCCGACCAGCACGGGATTGTCATTTTCATCGTAAGCCGTTACCAGCCCGGCAAAACCGCCCGATGTCACCGCGCCAAACAATGCCGAGGCGCGGGCGATCACCGGGTCCTGTGCCGCCGCGCGGTGGCGCTGGATGGCGGCGCGGGCGAGGTGCACGGCCATGTGGCGCACCAGCCATTCCTCGCCAATCCGCAGCATGTCGGCACCGGCCTCGGTGCGCGCCTGCTGGGCCTGCCCGGCATTGCGGCCCTCGCTGATTTTGTCGCGCGCCTGTTCCGCTGCCCGCAACGCGGCAATGGCTTCGCCCAGATCGACGCGGCCGGCATCGACTTTGGCCTGACCGGCGCTGATCAAACCGGTGATCTGGTCCAGATCGACCAAAGCCAGTTCTGCCCGCAACCGGGCCTCGTCATGCCCGGCGGCGGCTTCGTCCAGTTGCGCGGCGAGGTCGGCGGACCCGGCCCGCAGCACGGCGCGTTGCGCCAGACGGTCCAGCGCCATCCCCACGTCCGGCTGGCCCGGCAGGGCCGCCTCGGCTTCGCTGACCAGCCTCCGCGCCCGCGCGGCCCGCCGCGCCAGTTCGGCCAGCTTGGCAATTCTTGCCGCCTGCGCCTTTTGCATATGCTCGCGCCCGGTCTCGGTCTGGCGTGCGGCAGCAAGGCGCTGCACCAGAACCTGCAAAGCCTGCCCCGGCAATTGCCCGGCCAGATCCGGCCCGGCCTGCGCCACCAGAATCGTCACAGCGGACTCAAAAGCCGCCTGATCAGCCAGAATCGTATCTATGCTGCGCTGCTCCCGCGCCAGTTTGACGCGCGGCTCCACCGTGCCGGCCCATGCCGCCAGCGCCGCCTCCGCTTCGCCTGCGATGGCCTGCGCAAGCCCAAGCTTGCCCATGCCCGCCAGCCATTCCGCCTGTACGGCGGCGGTTTTGGCGTTAGCCGTTGCCAGTGTCGTCCCGGCATCGGCCACACTGGCGGCGAGCATCTTGCCTTCCGTCGCTTGCGCGCGGGATTTGGCCCATGCGTCCTGAACTTCGGCCAAAGCGGCAAGCACTTCGGCAAAGCTCACTTCCGCCGGGCTTTCCTTATGCAGTTCCAGCCCAAAATCCGCCGCCAGCACCGCCAGCAACGGGCGCTTTTCGTCCAGGCCGGCCTTCAGCGCAGCCAGTTCCACCCGGCGCGGGGCAAATGCCTGATGCCGGTGAAAAAGGTCGCGCACCTTGTCCTGCCAAATCATCATCCGCGCCGGATCAAGCGGGGTCAAACCGGAGCTTTGCCACAGCGCCAGCCAATCGCGGGCAAACGCCGCCTGCCTGCCGTCGAAATCCTTCACGCCAGCTTCGTGGCGGGCCAGGGCCGCACCGGCTTCTTCCAGCTTTTGCTCCGCCAGCAGGCGGCGCGTGGCGCGGTCGCCCTCGCCCAGCAAAAGGTCGGCCAGTTCATCGGCGCGCGCTTGCAGCACCCGCAGCGTTTCCAGCCGCGCCTGCCGCTCGCCGATAGCGGCATTGAGGGCGGCTTCGAGATTTTGCAACGCCTGGTCCCGCACGCCGCGCGCCGCCACCAGTGCCTCGCGCGTCATCACCTGGCCTTGCGCGGACAGCACCGCTATTTCGGCACGGGCTGCGCCAGCTTGCACGCGAATGGCCGCAGCCTGCGCCTGCAATTGCCCTGCCTCCCGCTCCAGTCCCTCAATGCTCTGTCTGGCAGCGGCGAGGCTGGCGGTTTCGGGCAGCGGCAGGCGGGCCAGGGCGTCGATGCTGGCAAGGGCGGGGGTCAGCCGTGCCAGCGCATCCCCCAATTGCTTTTCTTCGATCTCCAGCTTCAACGTCTCGCGCCGCAACCGGTCCGCATCCAGCGGAATCGATGCCAGCGCGTCGCACCGGCGTTTCAGCGCAGCGGGGTCTTGCACATGGGCCGGCAGGGGTTCGTTTTGCTGAAACCGCGCCAGTGCCATGACATGCCGGGTCTTGGCCGCTTCTGCCTGCTCCACAGCCTGCGCAGCCGCTTTGCTGCGCGCCAGCAGCGCGCGGGCAGCGGCAAGGCTGGCTTCATCCGGCACCTGCGCCAGCAAGGCGGCGACATCGGCCAGGTTCAGCCGCCGGGCCGTGTCTGCCAGCTGGGCATGAGCGTCGTCCCGGTCCTGCACCCGGCGCGGCAGATCGCTGGCGGCTTTGGCGATGGCGCCTATCCGCTCGCGGGCTTGCTCGATGGCTTGGCCAGCCGCCAGCAATTCCGGCTGCTCCGCCAATGTGTCCAGTTGCGCGCTTGCAGCCTCACGCTCGGCTTCCAGTTCCGCTGTTTGCCCGGCCAGATCCACCACATCGGCCAGTGCCTTGCGCCAGTCGGGTGCCAGATGGGCGGCAATGTCGGGCAAATCGGCCAATCCGGCCAACTCTTCGCGTCGCGCTTCCAGCCGCCGCAGCACCGGGGCCACGGCCTTGATCCGCTCCAGCCGCGCCAGTTCCCCGGCCTGCGCCTTTTGCCCCTGCTCCACCGCCTCCGCGGCCGTCCGTGCCGCTTCCACCTGCGCCAGCGCCGCCTTCCATGCGTCTACCGTTACTACGGATTCCTTCAGGCTTTTCTCGGCTTTCTTGAACTCTTCGTCCGCCAGATAGAACGGTTTGCTGGCCACCTTGCGCTCGGAAAACAGCGCATTGGCTTCCGCGTCCAGGGTTCCTGCCAGCCGCGACAGGGCTGACAGGCCAGCCGATCCCGCCGCCAGCATTTCCGCCAGCCGCCCGCCGGTTTGCACCAATGCCCGGCCCCCCGCCCGCATGGCCTCCGCCGTCAGGCCAAACTCGCTCTCAAAGTCGCGGCGGGTGAGAGTGCCAGTGACGGGGAGCAAAAAATCATCGGGGAGCGGCTTGTCCGCCCCATCCACCAGCGTGTTGGCATTGCCCTTCCGGCGGCGGAAGTCCAGCCCGCGACCATCGCGCAGCTGCAGGCTGGCCCCCACCCGCAAGTCGGGATTGGCGTGCTGGAACGCATAGGGCGTGGTTTTGCCAAATCCGAACAGCAGGTCGCCTATGGCCGAAAGCGAGGAGGTTTTGCCCGCCTCATTCGGCCCGTGGACAATATGCACAAGCGCTTCCGGGCGAAACGCAAGGGTGCGCTCGGTGAAGGATCCGTATTTTTCGAGGTTCAGCGACAGCAGTCTCATATTGCCCCTGCGCCTTCAGTTTCCAGCCGGGCGGCCAGCAAATCGCGCGCTTGCGCCAGAATGCGGGCGGGCAACGTTTCGTCCTTCAGCCATTCCTCTTTCATTTCAGGACGCAGCTTGCCAGCCAGCGCCGCAATATCTTCCCCCGCTGCCTTCGCCATCTCCGGCTCCAGCAGGCTGGCATCCAGCAGGGCTGCCACATCCAGCCCGTCCGCTTCCGCCAGCGCCGCCCGCACCGCCGGAGAGCGCGTTTCCAGCACCAGCTTTTCCAGCCAGAAATCCTCAGCCAAATGCGTGCCGCGCTGGCGCAGGTCGGCATGATATTCTTCGTGGCGGGCAGTCAGCCGGGCGTGCAGCGGGTGCGTGCCGTGCAGGGTCAGGCGCACGGCAACAGGCCGCGCCTCTGCGGCCCGATGCACTGCCGCCATCGCGGCTTCTACCGCCCGGACCAGCTCGCCTTCATCCGCGCAGCCGCTCACATCCACCCGCTCATGCGCCCAGCGCGCGGCATCCAGAACAATGGGCACGACGGAGGCAATCCGCCCGTCCTCGACACTTACCCGCATCGCGCCCCGCGCCCCGGTCTCGCGCACCGAGCGGCCCTGAATATTGCCGGGATAGACCATCCACGGGTCCTGAGAGACGATTTGCGGCTGGTGGATATGGCCCAAAGCCCAGTAATCATAGCCAAAGCCCTGCAGTTGCGGGATGGTGCAGGGCGCATAGGCCACATGGTCGCCGCGCGCGCCATCCAGCGCCGTGTGCAGAATGCCGATGTTGAGCCAACCCGGCTTGTGTGCGGGATAGCTGGCGGCAAACCCCTTTTCCGGCTCGCGGTGTTTGTAGCTGCGGCCATGCAGCGCCACATTGTGGCTCTCCAGCAAAAATGTCTCCGCCTTGCGGAAGCCAAACACACTAGTGCCGGAGGGCCAGGCCAGATTGCGCGACACCTCGCTGTCGGCATCATGGTTGCCCTTGACCAGATAGACCGGAATGCCCTCCCGCGACAGCCGCGACAATTGGCTCACCATAAACAGGCCGGTGGCCACATCACGCCAGTCCCCGTCAAACACATCCCCGGCGATGATCAGAAACGCGGCCTGCGAGTTGATCGCCTCATCGACCAGCGCCTTGACCGCCGCGCGGCCCGCCGCAGCAAAGCGCGCCCCCACCTCCGCATCCCGCAGGCCCAGCGCGGCCAACGGCGAACCAAGGTGCAGGTCAGCGGCGTGGATGAAAGTGAAGCGCATGGGATCCCGGCAAATCGTCCGGCACCCGACTCAAGGCACCGCCCCTGATATTGCCTGCTCAATACAAACTGCGCAAATGCCGAAACACGATGGAGCGCGAAATCAGGGCGGTCAGCGCCCCAATCCCCAGCGCAATTGCGAGGATGGCGGCATAACCCGTCCAGCCGAGAGCAAAACTGCCAAACAGGGCCTCGACCTGGTCCCCGCCCGGCGTCGCCACAAACCAGGCCGAGAGCACGCCGGAGAGCGCGAAAATCGCCATCGCCCCGCCCGCCCCGACCAGCCCGCCGGTCAGCCCCAGCCGCAGGAAATGCCGCTGGAATTCGCGCGCCACAAAACGGTCCTGCGCTCCGGCAAAATGCAGCACGTCAATGATCGCGCGGTTGCCCGCCATCGCGCCATGCGTGGCAAACGAAACGGCCAGCGCCATGGCCACCAGCATCAGCACAAAAATCAGCACCGCGCCAATCTCGATGGTATTGGCCATCACCGCCAGCCGCTCCAGCCACAGCCGGTGATCATCAAGGCTGGAAGCGGGCACTTTTTCGGCCAGCGATTTGCGAAGGGCCGCCAGATCCGCCTTGCCGCCGGGCACCCGCGTCACCACGATCAATCGCGGCACCGGCAATTCCCCAAGGTCCAGCCCCGAGCCGAGCCATGGCTCCAGCAGGCGGGCGGATTCTTCTTTGGTGTAAACCCTGACATCGGCAATCCCAGGCAATTCCCGGGCAATCTCGCCGGCCTTGCGCGCCTCGGCTTCCAGATCATGCCCGGCCACCGGGCGCACCTGAATGGTAATCTCGCGCGAGACCGAGTCGCGCCAGCCTTCCGACGCCCCGCCGATCAGCAGCGCTCCGCCCGCCGTGAGGGAGGCCAGAAAGGTCATGATCGCAATCACCGTCACCAACGCCCGCCCGGCAATGGAGCGCGGCGGCACCAGCGGCATGTCCGGGCGCAGGTTTTCGCCGGCAGGCCCGTCGCCCCCGCCAGATTTGGATGCCAGATAGCGTAAGCCGGGAATTTTCATGGAAGAATCCCGCCCTCAATCGTAAATGTGCAGGCGGCTGTCGCCCAGCACCAGCCGCCGCGCGCCGTCAAACTGGTCCATCAGGCCCAGATCATGGGTGGCGATGACCACAGCCGTACCGGAGCGGTGCAATTCGGCAAACAGCCGCAGCAGACGGCGGGCGAGGGTGGGATCGACATTGCCGGTCGGCTCATCCGCCAGCAGCATTTCGGGCCGCACGATCAGCGCGCGGGCAATGGCGGCGCGCTGCTTTTCGCCGCCCGACAGCACGGGGGGCAGCACATGCATCCGCTCGCCCAGCCCCACCCAGCGCAACAGCTCCACCACTTCGGACCGGTAGCCCGCCTCGTCCCGTCCCTGCACCCGCAGCGGGAGAGCGACGTTTTCATAGGTGGTGAGGTGGTCCATCAGCCGGAAATCCTGAAACACCACGCCAATGCGGCGCCGCAGGCCGGTGATGGCGTCCTTGTCCAGCGTCGTCACATCCGAGCCAAACAGGGTAATAGTGCCGCGTGTCGGCTTTAGCGCCAGCAGCATCAGGCGCAGCAAGGTGGTCTTGCCCGCGCCCGAAGGCCCGGTCAAAAACTGGAACGACTGCCGCTCGATGGCAAAGCTGATATCCCGCAGGATTTCCGCCCCCATGCCATAGCGCAGCCCGACATTTTCAAAGCGGACCAAAGTTTATCTCCGCTAATGGCGGTCCAAAGTGATTCGCAGCGCGCAGCATGCAGGCGCACGCGGGTTTTGGCTATCTGGCAGCGCCGCGCTTAACGCCGCCTTAACCATAAACCCGTCTGATGCGGTTTCATTCCCGTTCTGCGCGATTTGCGCCTGTGGTGATCCTGCAATGCTGATTGACTGCCCCCATTGCGCCCGCTCCTACCACATAGGGCGCGCCAGCCTTGGTAAACGCGGGCGCAAGATGCGTTGCGCCGGTTGCCGGGAAGTGTGGCACGCCAGTGCCAGCGACGTGCCGCAGGATGCCATCGACGATTGCCGCGCCCGCCCGCTGAACCTGGCAGAAGAACCACATGCGGGCATCGAGATCAGCGGCGATGCCACCAGCGAGCGTTCAACGGCACCCTGCTATGAGGAATTATACGGCACCCAGCCTGCGCCACCCCCGGCAAAACCCGCCCGCCGCCGCCCATTGCCGCGCCTTCCGCTGGGCCTCGTCGCCGGTGCGCTGGCCCTGGCTGCCAGCATGACGGTCCTTGGCGCACGCGCCGCCATCGTCCGGCACCTGCCTGCCACCGCCAGCCTCTATGCCGGCATTGGCCTGCCGGTTAACCTGCGCGGGCTGGAATTGCGGCATGTTACTTCCACACTCATTGGCGAGGGTGCGCAGCGCGTGCTGGCGATTGAAGGGGATATCGCCAATATCACCCGCACCGAAGCCAGCCTGCCCCTGCTGCTGGTATCTGTGCGCGGCGCGGACAAAAACGGGATTTATAGCTGGACGACACCGGCCCCGCAGGCCAAACTCAATTCGGGCGAAACAATCGCGTTTCGCGCCCGGCTGGCCGCCCCGCCGGACAATGCCAGGGATGTTGTCGTCCGGTTTCAGGACGACAGGCCCAAAACCAAGGAAGCCAGGCGATGACTGCCGTGCGCCGGATCAATGTATTGTATGACGAAGCCGCGATTGCCCGCCGGATTGAGGGGCTGGCCGCTGAAATCAAGGCCACGACCCCCAAAAACCTGCTGGTGGTGGCCGTGCTCAAGGGTTCGTTCATGTTTGCGGCGGACTTGATCCGCGCCATGCACCGGGTGGGGCTGGAACCGCAGGTGGAATTCATCCACCTCTCCAGCTATCTCGACGGCACTGTTTCCTCCGGCCATGTGCGGATTTTGAAGGACATTGATTCCAACGTCATGGGCCGGGAAGTGCTTTTGGTCGATGATATCCTCGAATCCGGCCGCACCCTGGCCTATGCCAAGGATTTGATTGCGGCGCGCGGGGCGGCCAAGGTCGGCGTCTGCGTGATGCTGGAAAAGCCGCACAAGCGCGCCGTGCAAATCCACCCCGATTTTGTCGGCTTCCAGTGTCCCGACCATTTTGTGGTGGGCTATGGCATGGATGTGGCGCATTCGTACCGGCAATTGCCATTCATCGGCGTCGTGGAGACGGGTGAGGCCGACCTGTTCAGCCAGCTGGCGGAGCGCGCGACGGATTAGGGGCCGAGCGGACCGCGCACTTCCGGTGCGCCTTGTGCCACTGCCTGATTTGTGCCCGGTTTGGCATGCGCCGCCGCAGTGCAAGAGCGCACTGGAAGTGCGCGGTCCGGATGGAGCCTCTTATGTCGACCTCCCCCGTCCCCGATCTCACCACCTGCTGCGCCTACGATTACGCGGTTGACCTCTTCGGCGATTCCGCCGCCGCCCATGTCATCCGCATGACCGGGCGCGGGGGCTGGGTGTTGGACCTTGGCGCGGGTTCTGGCTCGATCACCCGGCATCTGGCCCTGACCAATGGCTGCGACGTGGTGGCAGTGGAGACCAACCCGGTATCTTTGGCAAAGCTCCGGACTTTTTGCCGCAAAGTGCTCCCGCTGGACCTCAACAGCCCAGGCTGGGCGGCAGCTTTGGGTGCCGAAGCCCCGTTTGACCGCGTGCTGGCGACCGATGTGCTGGAGCATCTCCACGACCCCTGGCGCACGCTCAAAGACATGAAAAGCCTGATGAAACCGGATGGCGCGATCCTCCTCTCCCTCCCCCACGCCGCCCATTGCACCGTGCTGGCCAGCCTGATGCAGGAAGATTTTGCCTATGGCGAATGGGGTTTGCTGGACAAAACCCACATACGGTTTTTCGGCATCCACAATATTCAGGCGATGCTGGATGAGGCGGGGCTGGCGGTGGAGGCGGCGGCATTTGTGGTGCGCCCGCCCGAGCGCACGGAGCTGGCCGAAAAATGGGCGCGAATGCCGCCCGGCATACAGGCCGCGCTGACGCAGAGCCCATACGCGCATGTCTACCAGATTGTGGTGCGGGCTGGGCTGGCGCGGGACGGGGAGCGGGGGGTGCAGTTGATGGATGTGGCGGTGGAGGATTAGGCCACCGGGGTCGCGGGCGTCCCCGCCCGCCGGTCTGTCGCGGAAGCGCTCGCAAAAGCAGAAAATGCCGCACGGGCAAATCTGCGATCAGAAATTGCGCGCGATGTCTGCGCATGGGCGAACCAGCGCCTTGCCAGCGCCGGGGATGACGTGAAGCGGGCCGCCATCCGGGCAAATGCCATGATCCGGCTGGAGCGCGAGCTGGAGATGAGAAAATCAGAATGGCGGCCCGTTCCCGTGAGACTGGCGCAAGGCTTGCCCGGTCGCGTCGTGACGCAATCGGCCCTGGCTTGTCACCGGAAGCTGGCGGCGGCGGTTATCAGCTTGGCGCTCAATCTGGCCGGGGTGCGGGTGCGGTAGGGGATAAGGGGAATGTCTCAGTTTGAAATTCGGAAACCTGACAATTCAACGCGACGCCCCCTTTGGGAGCAACGATTCAACGGCTATGCATTTGAACCGCATTGGCGCCAGCATGGATTCATGCATTTTTCCAATAAATTGAATTGCAGCGTTTCTGCATGCAGCTTCGGATTGATATCTGGTTTCCGTTAAACGCGATATGCCCAACTTCCATGGACCATTCCAGTCAACGGAGGTAGGCGGGGCGACATATATATTAAATACTAAAAGCCAAATCATCATGTCCCTCGCAACCGGCTTAGATAGTGTGCAACGCATCCAACCATTTCAGACAGGGAAATCAAGCGTTATCTAAAAATTCCAAACTGAGGCACTACCCAATTACACCGTGTTTAGCTCGTAGCACTGGCGGGCGGGTGAGGCGGCAGCGGACTACATCTTCTCCAAAATCCGAAGGCCACTTTCAGTCCCGTAGAATTTCCATGCCCAATCACAGAATTCATTTGTCGTCATTGAATTCGTTAGAAATATAAAATCTGCAATTGCCTCACTTAGGGATTTTATTACCATTTCTTTGCCACTAGCCTTCAGAACGATTTCTGCAGAAGCAATCCCGGATTTGTGCTGGCGAATGCCTTGAGCGAAGCACCTTTTATCGGCTTCTGCAGCAACTTCTAATGCAAAGGCTATCGCTTTCATATTTTTTGCGCTAGCAGGGCGGTTTGCAAAAGGATCAGCGGCAATCTCAAAAATATCAAAAATCTGATATTGCATAACTTCTGATTTTAGAGGCGCGGCACGAGAGAGCGAAGGCGCGACGGCCAGCCCAAAAACGATCAAGCACAAGTGAATAATGTTCTTTGGCATAACTACCCTCGCTTTTCTGCAATCCCTTCTTCCCCCACCGCCGACCGGCCCATGTCATCCCCCTTGGTCACGCGCCAAGGCTATCGCAGCGAGGGGCGAACGCAAACTAATTTTCATTGCCTCACAAAGTCCGCCAGGGCGGCGTATTTTGCTTCCAGCCGGTCAAATACTTCATGCCCCGCAACTACTCGCCCAGCCGCAACATCCGCCAGCCCGCGTTCAATGCCAGCATCAACGGCTGCCATTTGATTTTCAC
>JAYVYA010000039.1:0-1880 GCA_043784745.1 Hyphomicrobiales bacterium | reverse complement strand
TCCTCTTCGGTGCCGCAATGGCCCGCCAGCTGGCAGCACAGCACGGTATGGCCCGCGCTATTCAGCCCCCTGGCCACAGATTTCATCTCAACCGGCGTGCCGCCAAGGCCGTGCACCAGCAGCACGCCAGTGCGGCTACCGGGCAGGTAGATGCTCTTGTCGGGGGGAGTGCTCACAACACGCTCCGGAATGTGCCGAGCAGCGCCGCATTGGTGCGGGCGTTGATGGCGAGAGTCTTCCCGGAATAGTCCTGCGCCCTGGGATGGTCCAGCCAGGCCAGCGTGGCGCGGAACGGGTCGGCAAAGCGCGGCAGCGAATAATCCCCGCAGACATCAACCCCCAGGATTTTGAAGCTTTTTGCCAGGGCAGCCACCAAGGCCTCAACATGCGCCAGCCGCATCTGGCCCTGGTCCCAGTTGGTGATGGCCTCATCCACTGTCAACACATCCTTGTCGATGGTCAGGTAAATCGCACGGGTCGGGATTTTGGCGACAAGGTCTTCCAGAAAGCCGTCAAACGCTTCATCTGCCAGATTGCGCCACCGGATATAGCCATCCTTGCCATCACGCTGCGCAAACACCCGCGAGGGCGCGGCGCGCCACGGGAAAACCTCCAGCCTGCCCGCCGCAATCGCCGCCAGATTGGCGCTTTTCAGCTCTGGCCATTTCAGGTCATCGCTGCACGGGCCGATGGTGATAATTTTGCGCACATTCGGCAAATCCAGCGCCCGGTTAACCCAGGCCCCGCAATTGAAGGTGGCGGGAAACCGCACCCAGTCGGGATGATTGTCAAGGTGAACCACGCTCAGGGCCTCATCAAACCGCTGCACCAGCGCGGCGGAGAGGTGATGAAAATCGCCCGAGCCGTAAAACGTCACTTCTGCCCCGCGCCCCGGCAGGCTCGCTGCGGCCACAGCCTCGCCAAACCGCAGCATGGCGGCGCGGCGGGCGATAATCCGCAGGGCCGGGGCCTCAGCCCGCATGTCGAGCACCCGCGCCAGCCCTTCATCGGCCAGCGCGGCGAGGGGCGCTTGCCCTGCCACGCTGCCGTCAAGGTCAATGATGCGGGTGCGCATCGCTCAAGGCCTGGTGACGCGGTGCAGCAGCACGTCAAGCAGTTTCAATGCCAGATCAATCTCGGCATAGCTCATGTGCAGGGACGGGGCGAGGGTAACGACATTTTTGTAATAGCCGCCAATGTCGAGCACGAGGCCATAGGTCTTGCCGTCCACTTGCAGGTCGCCCGCCAAAGCCTCGTCCACCATCCGGTCGGTGATGGCTTTGGACGGGGTGAAGCTGTCATGCGGCTCGCAGATTTCCATGCGCAGCGCCATGCCGAGGCCATCGACATCGCCGATGATCTTGTAGCGGCTCTTCAGCTCCTGGATACCCTTGAGGAAATAGGCACCCTTGTCGCGCGTCATCGTCTCGTAGTCGGTCTCCGCCATCATCTTCAGCGCTTCCACTGCCACGGCCGTGCCGAGGGAATTGGCATTGAAAGTGGAATGGGTCGAGCCGGGCGGGAAAATCGTGGGGTTGATCAGCTCTTCACGTGCCCAAAGCCCGGCCAGCGGGTTGAGGCCGTTGGTGAAGGCCTTGCCGAACACGACAATATCCGGCTTGACGTTGAAATTCTCGATGCTCCACATTTTGCCGGCGCGGTAGAACCCCATCTGTATCTCGTCATCCACCAGCAAAATCTTGCGCTCGTGCAGGATCGACGCCAGCTTTTCGAAATAGCCGGGCGGGGGAATCACATAGCCGCCGGTGCCCTGGATCGCCTCGACATAAAAGGCCGCATATTCGGAAATGCCGACCTTGGCATCCCAGACGCCGTAATATTCGGTGTCAAACAAACGGGCGAACTGGTCGACGCAATAT
>JAYVYA010000038.1:0-5138 GCA_043784745.1 Hyphomicrobiales bacterium | reverse complement strand
GGCCGATGGCGATGGAGTCGACGCCCGAGGCCGTCGCGCTCTTGCCGATGGCGATGGCTTCCAGCACGGAAGCGCTGGACTGCCCGCCGATGGCGATGGCGTCGGAGCCGGATGCTTTGGCACCCAATGTGGCATTGCCGCCGATGGCGGTTGCGCCGACACCAGATGCCGTGGTGGCCGTTGCGGCCGTGCCGGTGCCGCCGGAGCCGAGGGCAAGCGCATCTGCGGCGGTCGCCTGCGCAAAGAAGCCAATGGCGCCGGAGGTTGTGCCTGACGCCGAGGCGCTGGTGCCGATAGCATAGGAATTATCGCCCGACACGCTGGCGAGCTGACCGATCATCAACCGGCTTGCATGGACACGCAGTTGCGTGCCGGTCACGGCCGCATCACCAATGGCAATCGCCATCGCTCCGGCCACGTCATTGTTGCCGCGGAAAAATTGGTGAGTCGGCTGGAGGTTGCCGCCGCCGGCCAAGACCAAGTCTTCGCCAAGTCCTATATTATCCGGGTTTGCGACAATCACTATGGCATCGTTTGCTGTGGAATGCCATTGAGTTGCTGATGTAGCGACGCTGACGGTTCCGGAATTGTAAACTCCTCCAGATTGCGAACTGGCATATTGCGCCATCGCCCCCTGCGGTGCCATGACACCCAGCGCCGCCAGCACCGCTGCCACCGCCGCGCCATGCCCCAATGTGCCGACCGGGCGCTTCTTGCCCAGCGTCAATACACGAAAAGCCAGGCGCATGATGGCGCAGATGCGACGGCGCTGCGTCCAGCTCTTCTTCTCCTCCCGGCCCAACCTTGGCAAACGGCTTTTGGCGATGATGCGCGAGAGCACTGCATGGGGGCTGAAAGTCTCCCGCGCTTCGCTCAATTCGCGGATGGTGGTGGTAAGGGCGGAGTTCAAAAGGTCACTGATGCCGGACATGGATGGAGCCCCGAGATTGCAGATTTTTCGTGATGCACTTTAAACGCGATTTTCCTAACGAAGCTTAAAGATTCAACTCAAGGTTGCTATTCCTGTCGCTTCCCCTCAGCCTGTTTGCATTTCACAAACGTGATTCGACTGGGAACAGCTGTCTCAAACCGGGATTTTGCCGGATGATTGCCATTCAGTGTTAACCACGCCGCAAAATCGCCTGATTCGGTATTGCACGTTATGGTTGTAATTTAGGTGCCGTTTTCCCGCAAGTGGATATTTAACCCAGCTGCAAAATTGGACATGTGTATTAAATCGGCCACACCCGGCTTTATATGTGCCGTTCTGGAACAGATTATTCAGGAAGGTCCAAGTCACATCAGGGCAATCGGGTGAAGCCAAATCACCCCACCCTCACCCTGAGGAGGCCTTCTTCAGGCTGTCTCGAAGGGTGTGGCGGGGTGATTTGGGAGCGAGCCACGCTTCCCCCATGCTTCGAGACGCTACGCAAGGGCTTCGCTCCTCAGCATGAGGAAAGCTTATGCATCGCAGCAGGCCTTCACCCGATTGCCCTGAAGTCACATGAACCGGTCTTGACATCGCATTGAACCGCAAGGGCGTTTTCGTACATGCAGGTGAACGATCACGGGAGAGGCCCGGTTTTTCTGTCCCGAACAAAAATTTAGCGTGTATTTTTGTTGCAATTTTTACTTCAGGTTGTAATTTCAACCTGTGGTAGCAGCCGAATCAGGCCGCCGCCTGCAGCGTTCGCTCCGCCACCGCCGCCGGGCGCGCCGCCTGTGCTCTAGAGAGGGTCTCATGTTATATTCCATGCTGCTTCAGGGGTCGCAGGTTCCCAACACCGGGCGCGGCCTTCGCGTGCTCAGTCTTGCCCTCGCGCTGGGCCTCCCGGTATCGCTGTCCGCCTCAAGTGCCCAGACGGTGGCCAAGATAACGGACCGGGTGGATGTCGCCCAGGCCAAGCCCTCGATCAAACCCGCGCCCCCGGCCAAGCCCGCCGCACAACTCCCCGGTCCGGTGGCTGAAACCAGCCAGGCCCAGCCACAGCCCGCAGCCGCAGGGGCCGCCGCCCCGGAGCAGAGTGCCTTGGGCGGCAGCTGGAAAATCAACTGGCTGCGCCAGAACAAGGCCACCAGCCTGAATATTACGTCCGAACGGCCCCAGCCCGGCATTGTCGGGTTTGATGGTGTGCTGACCAGCCTGGCAGGCACCGAATGCAAGGGCGGCGGCTTTGCGGCCAAGACGCTGGGCGGCGTGTTCCCCACCGGCGGCGATGTCAACATGGTCGGCGTCGCCGATTATGTCCGCATCGTCACCCAGTGCGCCCAGGGCCAGGTCTGGCTTGAGGCCCTCGGGGTCGCGGGCAAGCCTTTGCAATGGGTCGGCCGCGCCGTGATGATCGATGCCGCCGGTGCCCGCAGCTTCGAGAGCTTTGTGCTGACGAGATGATTGGAACAGCGGGTTGAAAACCCGCGCTCCTGACTTCAACCCGCGCTCCCGACTTGAGGAAACTCCCATGCCGACCCAGGCCCAGATGCCCGAACCCACCCCTTATGATATTGTGCCCTACCCGTCCGATGCCTTTCCGCAAACCGATCCGCGCCGCATGGCCTGTGTGGCACGGATGTTCGGGCTGATTGCCGCAGATCCGCGCAAGGCCCGGGTGCTGGAACTGGGCTGCGCATCGGGCGGCAATATCTTGCCGCTGGCCGGGCGTCTGCCGCAGGCCGAATTTGTCGCCGTCGATTTTTCCGCCGTGCAGATTGGCGAGGCCGAGCGGCTGGCGCGCGAATATGGCATCAAGAACATCCGCTTCGAGCATATGAGTCTGGCCGACATTGACGCCGGATTTGGCCTGTTCGACTATATTATCTGCCACGGCATCTATTCCTGGGTGACGCCGGAGATTCAGGCGGCGATTTTGCGGGTATGCCACGACAATCTGTGCGATGAGGGCGTGGCTTTTGTCAGCTACAACACTTATCCGGGCTGGAAGCCGCGCGAAATCCTGCGCGATTCCATGCTGTTCCACACCCGCCACATTCCCTATGGCCCGGCCAAGCTGGCCAGCGCGCGCGGCATGCTGGACTTCATGCGCAAAACCAGCCCGGCGGGCAGCATTTTCCGCCAGATACTGGACGAGCAGGGCGCGATGCTGGCCCATGCGGCGGATAATTACGTGCTGCATGACTTTCTGGAACGGGACAACCTGCCCTGCTATTTCAACGAGTTCAACGACAGGCTGGAGGCAGCGGGCCTCGCCTATCTGGCCGAGACCGATGTGTTCACGATGTTTGCCGAGAATTTTGGCGCGGAAACCCACCAGGCGCTTTTGAACGAGACCAATGCCAACCAGGTGCTGATGGAGCAATACCTCGACTATTGCACCAACCGCGCTTTCCGCCAGACGCTGATCGTCAAGGCCGGGCGGGCCGACAGGATCAAGCGGCGGCTGGAAGCCAAAACCATGCAGCAGTTCAATTACCGGGGCCTGTTTGTCGGGGTGGAGGGGGACCGGGCGGACCCGAAGGCCGATCTCGTCTTCCGCACCCGCCGCAACACCCAGCTGGTGGCCCGCGATGCCTTTGGCAAGGCGGCGCTGCTGTCGCTGCTGGAGCGTCAGCCCGGCACGCTGAATTTCCAGGGCTGGCTGTCCGCCATCAAGGCGCGGATTGGCGGGCCAAAAATGCTGGAAGGGCCGGTGGAACCGGTGCTCAACCTGTCCTCGCTGATTACCCAGCTGGTGGTGGGCGGCAATCTCGACCTGTTTGACGAGGCGATCATGCCGCCGCTGAAAAACGTCTCCTCGCCCAAGGCGGATGCGTTTGCGCGGCGGCAAGTGTCGTCGGGCGTCGCCAGCATTGCGACGCCCTACCACGAGACAACGCGGCTCAGCGTGGTCGAAACCGCCCTGCTGCCCAAACTCGACGGCACCAAAACCACCGCCGACCTGATTGCCCATCTGGAAAAGGAAGTGGCGAGCGGACGCCTGCTGTTCCAGAAGGACGGCGCGACGATCGTCGGGGCCGATGAGGTTGCTGCCGCCGCCCGGCAGCATTTTGAGGTGAGTCTGGCCAGCCTGGAGCAGAAGGCGATGCTGGTGCGGTGAAAATCAGAGGTGCGGGGTTTTCTGTGCCGAAAATGACGAGGAGACAGCGCATTCCCGTGGGCGAAAATCCCTTTTCCCGCCCTTCGCGGGAGAAGGGGCGCTCTTTTGTCGGATGAGGGTGTTTCCGCTGCAAGCGCCGCCCGCTACATCCCGCCCAAATGATCGGCCACGGTAAAGATGTCCTTGTCGCCGCGCCCGCACAGGTTCATCACCATCAGATGGTCCTTCGGCCTGGCCGGGGCCAGTTTCAGCACCGCCGCCAAAGCGTGCGACGGCTCCAGAGCCGGGATAATCCCTTCCAGCTTGCAGCACAGCTGGAACGCCGCCAGCGCCTCCTTGTCGGTGGCGGAGGTGTAGGTGACGCGGCCGCTCTCCTTCAGCCAGGAATGCTCGGGGCCAATGCCGGGATAATCGAGGCCAGCGGAAATCGAATGGCCCTCGATGATCTGGCCGTCATCATCCATCAGCAAGTAGGTTCGGTTGCCGTGCAGCACGCCGGGGCGGCCACCGGCGAGCGAGGCGGCGTGCTCCTTGTCCAGCCCATGGCCTGCGGCCTCGACTCCGTAAATCTCGACCGAGCGGTCATCGAGGAAGGGGTGGAACAGACCGATGGCATTGGAGCCGCCGCCGATGCAGGCGACCAGCGAATCCGGCAGGCGGCCTTCGGCGGCCTGCATCTGCACCCGGGTTTCCTCGCCAATGACGCACTGGAAATCCCGGACCATGCCGGGATAGGGGTGCGGACCCGCCGCCGTGCCGATGCAATAAAAGGTGTCATGCACATTGGTCACCCAGTCGCGCAGGGCCTCGTTCATCGCATCCTTGAGGGTTTTGGAGCCGGAAACGACAGGAACCACTTTGGCCCCCAGCATTTTCATGCGGAAAACGTTGGGCTTTTGCCGCTCGACATCGACCGCGCCCATATAGACAATGCATTCCAGGCCATATTTGGCGCAGGCGGTGGCGGTGGCGACGCCGTGCTGGCCGGCACCGGTTTCGGCAATGATCCGCTTCTTGCCCATGCGGCGGGCGAGGAGGATTTGGCCAAGCACATTGTTGATTTTGTGTGCGCCGGTATGGTTAAGT
>JAYVYA010000037.1:0-14928 GCA_043784745.1 Hyphomicrobiales bacterium | reverse complement strand
CACTGCAAAACTTCGCGGTGCCGGAACCTTTGGCACAATCCTTGGCACGCTGGCGCAAGCGGCGATCTTGCCGACCTGAAATAGGGGTGGGTAATTACCGTTGCTTTAGGAAAATCTGTATAATCAGCAAACGCTTGAGTTTGGAAGCCCGTATAAAAACAATTGAGTGTGGCGATTAATATTGCAACACTTGAATATGTTTTAGCCGATTTGAGCATCGCACTCCCCCACGTTTAGAAAGACGGCTTGAACGTTGGGCCAATCCTCCTTTGTTTGCAACTCAGTTGACGTAACCGTCAAATCGCTCGCGCTGTGCGATCAACTGCGACTACTTTGGTCGGGACGCAAGGTGTCGGTGGTGTTGATACAAGCGGTATTGTGCCGTCGTTTCTGGATGTGATCCTAACAAGGGGTCTTTTTGCCAATCCTACTCGAAATTAATGACAACCTTACAACCGCCACCGTAAATGGTGGCAGTTCTGGACCCAAGATCGTGATAAATGCGGACTGACTTGCGAAACATATACAAGAATACACCGTCCGTTGTAATAGCCCCTAAGCTGCCAGTCTTCAGGCAAGGATAAGATGAATGATATGTAATGGTTGTATCCGACCAAATCGAAATTTTCCTGTCAAATTTATTTGAATCATAATCTAAAAAACTATGATATTGACTATTTTGAATATTATCGATGGTTATTGGCACATATTTATTCTTTTCCTCAACTTCATATATTTGCATTTTTAAATTGAAATGGCAATCATTCAAAATCTGAGAAATTTGAATTTGAAAACCGTCTTCTCCAAAAATATTAATTGTATAATTGTCTCTATAATCGATTTTAGGCTTGATCACTCGAAGCCTGATCTCACCGCTATAAAAATCAAGCATTACCGATATGTTAGGAAAACACGCTGAATTTTTATCTGATGGTATGCAAATAGCATTCGAGTAGAAATCACGATATATATAACAAGAATCTTTCGCCTCGCTTGACAAAGATGGGGTTGAAATAAAAGAGATCGGCGGAATGACCGCGATCAGAAAAAAAAAAGCTTGACCGCCCCGCATTTACTCCCCCTCCGCTCTTACTCGAGGTTGTGCTGACTGAAACTCATACGGTTGAAATCAGACTTACTGTGACGACATGATCGGGACCCAAAACGACCTGTGTCAGAAAATTTGGCGATGTGGAACCAAAATTCCTCAATGAAGAGCCGTCAAAAACCTCGATAGGCCCTTGCGACACGATATAATTGTCACCTAACACAGTTGTGCCAGTGTAGGTATTCAAATACGCGGGATCGCCTACGGCAAAGGCACCGTAATTTGTGTCCCCGATTACTCGGCTTCCATCTTCTACAGCATGATTGAAGTCTGAGCCGAAAAGGGATCCGGCTGCTCTACCACTCAAATCATTTGAGCCGATCAGTGTCGGCTGATCACTAATGACATACTTCGCCTCTTGCACCCCCAACAAACTGGCCCAATCCGGCATCTCGAAATTGTAGTTTGTAAAATCTGGCAGGGCTGACGCTTCATAAGTTCCAAAACTGTCCCCATTGTAGCTGCTGTTATCGCTTCCTTCACTCCCGTTTCCACCATATCCTCCGTTTTCACCATATCCGCCGCCTCCACCATCCCCTCCGTTTCCACCTTCTCCATCGGGGCCGAAGGCGATGACAATTCCAAAGCGCCGCATCAATTCTTCATTGAAGGAAATCATGGCAATACTCCCAGGTCAAAATTCGCAGATTCTTGTGACCGTCCTTTGTTTACCCCCCCGTGTGACAATGTCAAGACGCAACCGGAAGTCTTCACGTGCGGTCAGAAATTTTGCCGATGTTTGCCGTTCAATCAGAGGTGTTGTAGCAACGCCCACCGCTTCACCGCGCGGATCACTACGTCTGGCGCCGCGCTCACCCGCGCTTGTTGATGCGCGGCCGCGACGCGGCGATCCTGGAACTGTATGCTCAGGCCCTCTCGCTCGACCTGCCCAGCCAACTCCTGTCGTCGGTACCCTGCCTTGGGACCATTCCTGACACTTTTGTTTCCGTCCCTGCGCAAAAATGAAGGAACGACCGCGCCGATCTTGCTTTGGAAGTCTTTCATTCCTGATAGATGACGATAGTGTGGGACCAGGGCAGGTGCCCCGCGCGTGAAGCGGATAACAGCAAAACCAGAGGATGAAAGCGATGTCAGGCATTACGAGACTCGGATTTTTGAAGGGCGGCACGGCAGTGGCCGCGACGCTGGCGCTGGGCACCGGCGCACAGGCCGCCGACAAGCTGAAAGTCGGCTTTGTCTATGTCGGGCCGGTCGGCGATTTCGGCTATTCCTACCAGCATGACCAGGGCCGGATTTTCATGGCCAAGGCGCTGGGGGACCGTGTGGAAACCACCTTCCTCGAAAATGTGCCGGAAGCCGACAGCGAGCGCTCCATCGAGCAGCTGGCCCGCACCGGCCACGGCCTGGTCTTCACCACCAGCTTTGGCTTCATGGAGCCAACGCTGAAGGTTGCCAAGAAATATCCCAAAGTGCGTTTCGAGCACGCCACCGGCTACAAGCAGGCCGAAAATCTGGCGACCTATTCGGCCAAATTCCATGAAGGGCGTTATGTCATCGGCCAGATTGCCGGAAAAATGACCAAGACCAACACCATTGGCTATGTCGCCTCGTTCCCGATTCCCGAAGTGGTTTCGGGCATCAACGCTTTCATGCTGGGGGCGCAATCGGTCAACCCTGCCGTCAAGGTCAAAATTGTCTGGGCCAACACCTGGTTTGATCCGGGCAAGGAAGCCGATGCCGCCAAGGCCCTGCTAGCGCAGGGCTGTGACATCATCTCCCAGCACACCGACAGCGCCGCGCCGTTGCAGGAAGCGGAAAAGGCTGGCAAGTTCGCGTTTGGCCAGGCCTCCGACATGAGCCGCTTTGCCCCCAAGGCAACGCTGACCTCGATCACCGATAATTGGGGTGATTATTACGTCGCCCGCACCAAAGCGGTGCTGGATGGCACATGGAAAAGTGGCGACACCTGGGGCGGCATGGACGCCAATATGGTAGTGATGGCCCCGTTCATGAACATGCCCGATGACGTGAAAGCCATGGCTGTCGCCACCTCCGCCGCAATCAAGGGCGGCAAGCTCAACCCGTTCAAGGGGCCGGTCTACAAGCAGGACGGAACGCTGGCTGCCAAGGAAGGCGAAGCCGTGGCCGACAAGGACATTTTGGGCATGAACTGGTACGTCAAGGGCATTGACGACAAGGTTCCCGGGTGAGTTTTCCGGTGCAGGAATATGTAGCAAAAGGCGGCTTTCGGGTCGCCTTTTTCAATTCAGATTGGGGGTTATGATCTCGACCGATGGGAAATAGGTTCGGTACCGCGCCGCATCGCGTGTCAACAAGCGGTATTTCCGGATAGCTGCATGAGCACCGATATAGAAATCCGGCAAGGGCGAATTCTTTATTCCACCTCGACGTTTGTAAGCCAAATAGGCCTTGCCCGCCAGAAAACCCGCCTCGAAGGGTAGTGGCTCACGATCATATACTTCAACGTCGAACAGCGCATTCACAGCTTCAATCGTATCGTAACCGATTGAAATTTCTGCAAAAATGATCGGATTTATGACGAGGCGAGTTGTGTTGACCAGCCGAACCACCATGTTTTCCGACCATCGGCCCCAATGCGGATCGCTGGTTGCAATGTCGAGCAGGATATTGGCATCTACCAGAACGGGGATCAAGATTCGCCCCGCATCAGCAGCATGATTTCATCAGTCGACATGCCGCTTGTGGCGCTGCCTCGAAGGCGGCGCACGATTTGTTCCCGGCGCGATATCTTCCTGTGTTTGTCCGGCTCCCTGCGCACCACCATTACGTCAGCGCCGGATATGACAAAATCGACTTCCGTGTTCGGGAGCAGACCTGCTTTTTCGCGTATTTCGACTGGTATGGTGACTTGCCCTTTGGACGTTATCCGCACGGTATCCTCGTTTCTTACATGATAAAGTAAGAATATGGATGCTGCCTCCGCTTTGCAAGACCAAAATCGTCCGCCCCCTCAATTGAACCACACCGCATAGCCCGGAAAATTGCCGCCAAAAATCTCCTGCCTCTTGCGCCAGACCTCCTGCGACATCACCGGTCCGGCCTCGGCATAGGGCGCGGCGGCGTGGCCGGTGAACCACATGACGAGGTCAAACGGGCGTGGTTCAAAAAAAACTTTGCGCAAGTTGATGCCTTGGGCAAAGCGCCAGTACGGGATCAGCAATTTGCCGTCCAGCACGGCGTCAAAATCATCCAGCGCCGCCAGCCATTCGCTCACCTGCTCCTGCGAGACGGGCATTCCAGCCAGCACGCCGTTTTTCTGCTGCGGGCCGGGAATCCATTCGTGGTCGTCATCCGTCTCGGCCAAAATCGCCTTCCACGTCAGGCGGCTGAGAGCGGTCACCTGTTTCAGATGGGCATGGGCAGCTTGCAGGCGGGGCGCGTCAACCAGGGGCCAGTTGAGATTGTGGAGGAGCGCCAGCAGGTCGGCAAAATTGCGCTCTTCGCCGAACAGCAGGGTGTTTTTTATTTCGGAGGACTGGGCGACCCCGCCAAAGGCCGGCGGGTCAATTTTGGGGTAAAAAACCTGCCCGGCCACCTCAAAATCCTGATGCCAGTCATAGGCCAGCAGAAATTCAATCGTGGCGGACATCAAATGGCAATAACCGCGCAGCCACAGGGCGTCGGCGGTGTCAAAGGCGATCTCGAACGGCGGATCGTTTTTGCCCGCATCCGCCGGGCGCATCCCCAAGGCCGCGACGATGCTGGAGAGCTTGCCGCCGGCATCGGCCTTGCCATCATTGCGCAGGTCCAGTTTGATATCGCCAAGGCTCAGCTTGATCTTGACATCCTTGCCCGACATCGGGGCCAGCGTTGCCTCCACGGCGGTAAGTTCGGCCAGCAGGCTTTCCAAAACCTCGCGCTGGCCCTGATAGGTGGCGGTTTCCGGTTTTGGGTTGTGCGGCACCGGAAAGCGCAAAAACGGCGCGTTGACCGATTTGGGCGGGCGCAGTCCGTAGCGGTATTGCGCTTGGCCGTAATGCTCGATGGCGCGGGCGAGGCGGATCAGGCCAAGGCCGAAGATGGTTTCATCATCCCCCGGTTTTGCGCCCAGCCTGGCGGCAAAATCCTTCTCCCCCGCCGCCAGCCTGCCGCTTTCCAGCACCTCGCGGGTTTTGCTGGCGGCCTCCCCGGCATAGACGGGGGTGGCGGCGAAAAGGGCGGTTGTCAGTGCCAGAAGTTGCAGCAATCGCATGTGGTTCCCCCCGCAGGCCGGTCTGGTTTATCCAGGACCGGCCACCCGGAAGGGATAGCATATTCATGGCGGAATTTGGGACAAGCGCACTTCCCGAAAACTCACGATCCCCGCTTCCACCTCTGCTTCCCCGGCACCCCGCCGCCCTTTTTCCGCACTTCCGCCCCCAGCGGCACCTCCCGGTCGGTGCCTGGCCCCATCTCGTCCAGCCCCGGTTTGCGCACGCGGGACGGCGTGTTGGCGGCGGCACCATATTTCCGCTCGCCGCGATAGGCCCCGGCGGCGTCTTCCACATCCTGCTGGCGGGCCATCGGGTCGTTGGCCAGCACCAGTTCGGTGGCTTGCAGGCGCTTGATTTCATCGCGCATCCGGGCGGCGGTCTCGAATTCGAGATTGGCGGCGGCCTCGCGCATTTTCTTCTCCAGGTCAGCGAGGGTCATCTTCATGTTGTGGCCCATGATCGCCTCGGGCCGGGCCAGGCCCATGTCGACGGTGACATGATCGGCCTCGTAAACCGAACCCAGAATATCGGCGATGCCGCGCTTGATCGAGGCCGGGGTAATGCCGTGTTCGATGTTATAGGCCATCTGCTTGTCGCGGCGGCGGCTGGTCTCAGCCATCGCCCGCTCCATCGAGCCCGTGATATGGTCGGCATAGAGCACGACCTTGCCGTCGACATTGCGGGCGGCGCGGCCAATGGTTTGGATCAGCGAGGTCTCGGAGCGCAAAAACCCCTCCTTGTCGGCATCCAGAATCGCCACCAGCGCGCATTCGGGAATGTCGAGTCCTTCGCGCAGCAGGTTGATGCCCACCAGCACGTCAAAGGTGCCGAGCCGGAGGT
This sequence comes from Hyphomicrobiales bacterium, assembly GCA_043784745.1. Lineage (GTDB taxonomy): Bacteria > Pseudomonadota > Alphaproteobacteria > Rhizobiales > Beijerinckiaceae > JAYVYA01. Next base: position 8,784 of record JAYVYA010000037.1, on the reverse strand, counting down.
CGCGGATGATTTCGATGCGCTCGATGGTGTCGATGTCGGAATGCAGGTAGCGCACGCGCACGCCATGCTCGTGCAGATATTCGGTCAAATCCTCGGCCATCCGCTTGGTCAGCACCGTCACCAGCGTGCGGTAGCCCTTGGCGGCGGTTTCCCGGATTTCACCCAGCACATCATCCACCTGCGCCTTGGCCGGGCGGATTTCAACGGGCGGGTCGATCAGGCCGGTGGGGCGGATCACCTGTTCGGCAAACACGCCGCCGGTGGCCTCCATCTCCCAATTGCCGGGGGTGGCGCTGACGTGAACCGTCTGCGGGCGCATCGCCTCCCATTCTTCAAATCGCAGCGGACGGTTGTCGAGGCAGGACGGCAGGCGGAAGCCATATTCGGCCAGGGTCGCCTTGCGCCTGAAATCGCCTTTGTACATCGCCCCGATCTGCGGCACGGTGACGTGGCTTTCGTCGGTAAAAACCAGAGCGTTGTCGGGGAGATACTCAAACAGGGTCGGCGGCGGCTCGCCGGGCCGGCGGCCCGTGAGATAGCGGCTGTAGTTTTCAATGCCGGCGCAGGAGCCGGTGGCTTCCAGCATCTCAATGTCAAACAGGGTGCGCTGCTCCAGCCGTTGCGCTTCCAGCAACCGGCCCGAGTTGTTGAGTTCGTCCAGCCGCTGTTTCAATTCGGTTTTGATCGACTTGACCGATTGCAGCAATGTCGGGCGCGGGGTGACATAATGCGAATTGGCATAGACCTTGACGAACTCGAAATCCTGCGATTTGCTGCCCGTCAGCGGATCAAATTCGCCAATCGATTCAATCTCGTCGCCAAAAAAGCTGATGCGCCACGCGCGGTCTTCGTAATGCGCCGGAAACAGCTCCACCGTATCGCCGCGCACCCGAAAGGTGCCGCGTGAAAAATCCGGCGTGCGCTTGTATTGCAGGGCGACGAGGTCGGCGATCAGCTGGCGCTGGTCGATTTTCTCGCCCACCTTGATGCCAAAGGTCATGGCGGTATAGGTCTCGACCGAGCCAATGCCGTAGATGCAGGAGACCGAGGCGACGATGATGACATCATCGCGTTCCAGAAGAGACCGCGTTGCCGAGTGCCGCATCCGGTCAATCTGCTCGTTGATCGAGCTTTCCTTCTCGATATAGGTGTCGGTGCGCGGCACATAGGCTTCGGGCTGGTAATAATCATAGTAGGAGACAAAATATTCCACGGCATTGTTGGGAAAAAAGCTCTTGAACTCGCCATAAAGCTGCGCGGCGAGGGTCTTGTTGGGGGCGAGAATCAGGGCCGGGCGCTGCGTCTCCCTGATCACCTGCGCCATCGTGAAGGTTTTGCCCGAGCCGGTGACACCGAGCAGCACCTGGTCGCGCTCCATCGCGGAAATGCCCTTGACCAGTTCGCGGATGGCCGTCGGCTGGTCGCCCTTGGGCTCATATTCCGAAACAAGCGCAAAAGGTCGCCCGCCTTCCGATTTGTCCGGGCGGGCGGGGCGGTGCGGCGACCATTGCTTTTTTTCGCGCAGGTTCGGGTCCCCCGCTTCCAGCAGGGCCTTTAGCGAATCAATCGTGGCCGCAGCGCCGACAATCGCGTCGAGGCGCGGTTTGACCCGCCGCGACTCGTCCGACGGCAGGGCAATGTCCGGCTTCGACATCCGGTGCTGGAACGCGGCCTGGGGCATCTCTTCAAACCCCGGCGCACGCTCGTTCAGCGCCGGATTGAGCAAAGCGGCCAGATGTTCGCCCAGCGGATGGACATCGGGGCGGGAGGCGCGGGAACGCGGGGTGCGGACGGTGGATTTCGCTGGCTTTGGCATTGCCGCAATATGGGGGCAAACAGCGGCGGGGGAAAGGGCGGATGTGGCGCGCCAATCAAATTGCCCTGGCGGCACCCGTTGCGCTATAACCCAAACTAGGGGCTGGCCGAAAACCGGGGTGCAAAATGAAGAAGGTGCTGCGCAATCTAATGGGTTCGGCGCTGGTGCGCTGGCCGGTGCTGGCAGTGATGAAAATCATTGAAGGTTTTTCGCGGCTCGCCAGTGTCCTGCGCACGGCGGCGCTGTTTCCTGGCGCCAACCGGCCAATCTGCCATTGGTCGGTGCAGGTCAAGAACCCCGAGGGAATCAGCTTTGGCAAGGGTGTCATCATTGGCCCCAATTGCGTGCTGGGCGGTTCTGGCGGGATTACATTTGCTGACGGAGTGAGGTTGTCCGAGGGCGTGGTGGTGGAGACTGCCAGCCTCGATCTTGGCGGCGACCCGCCCTATGTTCATAAAATGAAGCCGATTGTCATTGGCGAGGGTGTCTGGCTGTGCACCCGCTGTATCGTGCTCGGCGGCGTCACCATCGGGCGGCGCGCGGTGATCGGGGCCGGGGCGGTGGCGGACCGCGATGTGCCCGAGCGCGGCGTGGTCCGGCAAAGGCCGGGTGCGGCACAGGCGAACCCGAAGGTTTGCGCTCCAATATGAGGCTTCCGTTTCAAGTCAGGTGTCCTGGGTTGAAAATACCTGTGCCAGCTCATCCCCCCAAACCAGCGCCCATTCCCCAACCTTCAACCCATCCGGCAAATCCAGCCCGCCGATCCGGTCGCGGTGCAGCGACACGACATGGTTGCCCAGCGCGGCAAACATGCGGCGGACCTGATGGTAGCGGCCTTCATGCAGAACCACTGTGGCGTGCTGTGGCCCGCTGCTGGTCATCGCCACCGGCAACAGCGGTTTTTCCTCGCCCTCCAGCATCAGCTTTCCCGCCGCCAGCTTTTCCGCCTCGTCGCCGCGCAGGGGACGGTCCAGAACCACCTGATAGCGTTTGGCAACATGGCTTTTGGGCGAGATGATTTTGTGCAGCAAAGCCCCGTCATCGGTCAGCAGCAGCAGGCCGGAGGTTTCCTTGTCGAGGCGGCCTATGGTCGACAGGGCCGGTTCGCGCCGCCGCCAGCGCTGTGGCAGGAGGTCATAGACCAGGGCACCCGGCTCCTTGTGCGAGCAGGTGACGGCCACCGGCTTGTGCAGCATCACCACCATGCCGGGCAGGGGATCCAGCTTTTCGCCGCGCATTTCAAGCCGCTGCGGCAGGTCCGGCGTCAGGGCAATCCGTTGCTCCACCGCCAGCAGCGGCGCGCCGTCGAGCGTGATTTCCTCATTGCGGGCCATATTGTTGATTTCGCGCCGCGAGCCATAGCCCATATTGGCAAGCAGCCGGTCCAGCCGGGCGCTGGCGACGGTTTTGGTCATTTGCGCGCCTCAAACACCTTGAAGCCGCGCGCTTCCGCCTTGACATTCAGGTTTGAGAACAGCGACTTGAGCACACCCTCATAAGGCAGATGGCGGTTGGCGACGAGCCAGAGCGTGCCGCCCTTGCGCAGGCGGGCGGCGGCGGCGCGGACAAATTCCTGGCCAAGGTTGTGATCCTCATGGCCATTGTCGTGAAACGGCGGGTTCATGACGATGAAATCCAGCGCGGGGGGCAGGGTTTTGATGTGGCGCACATCGTCCCAGTGCGGCACCGTGCGGGGATCGTGGAGGTTGCGGGCGGTTGCGGCCAAAGCCCGGCGGTCAAGGTCAACCAGATGCAGAAACTTCACTTTGGGCGAGGCCAGCACATGCCGGGCCAGCACCCCCAGCCCGCAGCCAAAATCCGCCCCGGTGCCGGACAGGACCGGCAGGTTCTGCGCCAGCAGTTCGGTGCCGGGGTCGAGACGGTCCCAGCTGAACAAGCCGGGCTGCGACCACAGGCCAAGTTCTGCCAGCTCCCGCATTTGCCCGCCGGCCAGCGCTGGGTCCAGCGGCGGCAAAATCGCTGGCCGGTGAACGAGGCAGATGCGGTGGTGGCGGCGGGCACTCTCTTCCGCCTCGCAGCCCAACAGCTTGAGTTCGCCCGCCAGCCGCGAGCCGCCCTTGTCTTTGGGGGCCAGCGCCAGCAGCGGGGCACCGGCGGCCAGGGCCCGCAGGGCAAGCGCAAGGGTGTAGCGCCGCTCCAGCGTGCCAGGCGGTGCCAGCAGGGTGAAACCGGCCAGACTGCCCGCTTCCGCTAGTTCGAGATTTTCGGACCCCGGCAGCAGGGGGGAATATTGCAGGGCGCTGGGGGGCACCTCCGCCAGCTCCGCCGGGGGCCCACCATAGACACCGTGTTTCAGGGCAATTGTCACAAAATCCTCATTCTTTTTGTCAGGCGGGTGTAGTGATTTTGCCGGGGGTTGCAAGTCCGGGGCTATTGGGTGTTGCACAATGCAAACCGCGCTTGCATTGCGGGCCTGCGGTTTCGTAGGATATTGGTAGGTAGGGGGCACCGACCGTGCGCGGAAAATCCGGCAACCAGATTGAGGCGATGCGCAAAAATCCACGCCGTAATCCGGTCGGCCAGCTCAATCCGGTTTCGATGATGGATGTCGCCCGCCTGGCGGGCGTCTCCGGCATGACCGTCTCGCGGGTGATGCGGGCGGAAAAATCGGTGCTGCCCGCCACCGCCGAGCTGGTTAACGCCGCCATTGCCAAGCTGGGCTATATCCCCAATGTTGCCGCCGCCACCCTTGCCCACAACCGCAGCCGGGCCATTGGAATTGTGGTACCGACGCTGGCCGGAGCGATTTTCGCCGATGCGGTGCAGGGGCTGACCGATGTTTTGGGGGCGGCGGGCTACACTGTTATTCTCGTCTGCGACAATTATGATGCGGAAATCCATCATTCAATGGTCAATTCGCTGGTCGGGCGGCGGGTGGAGGGGCTGGTGCTGCATTCCAGCGACCAATTGCCCAAAACCCGGCAATTGCTCGAAAGGGGCCATTTCCCCGTCCTGCAAATCTGGGAACTGGCGCGCCAGCCCTTCGATATTACGGTGGGGGTCAACCAGCGCGAGGCGGGTTACGCTCTGACGCAGCACCTGATCGGGCAAGGCTGCCGGGATGTGGCTTTTGTGCAAGAGCGCGTCCACGCCTACCAGCGGATGTTTGACCGGCGAACCGGCTATCTCGCCGCCATTGCCGAAGCCGGGCTGCAACCGCGCATTGAGCTGATCGACTATGTCGCCGACATGGACGGCGGGGTGCGGCTGGTGCGGGAACTGGCGCAGGCTGGACGGATGCCGGACGGGCTGTTCCTGCACAATGATTTCAGCTCCGCCGGCGCGCTGTTTGAGGCGCAGCGGCTGGGCCTGGCGGTGGGCAGCGCCCTGCGGCTGGCTACGTTCAGCTATACCAGCCTGCCCGCGCTGACCAATCCGGGCATCAGCAGCCTGTCGGTCGATTGCCGGGAAATGGGCCGCATATCCGCCCGCGCCCTGCTCACCCGCCTGTCGGGTGCAAAATTGCCGAAGCCATCGGTCGATCTGGGGTTTGAAATTACCCGGCGCGGCACCAGTTAACCGGGCCGACACCCAATCCTCGTCTCAACGGTGTGGGTTCTGCTGTGTTTTCTGCATCCTGCACTAAAGGGGTCCCGCTTGCTGAACCGCCTTCTGTTGACCGCCGTGTTGATCGTCGCTTCTGCTGGCATGGCGCAGGCGCGTGAGGCGCGCGGGGCCTTGTGGCGGGTGGTACAGCTGTGTGCGGCCAATTACCGCCTCACCGGCCTGTCGTTTCCCTGCCTCAAAGTGGCATTGCCTGGGGATGCGGATCGCGGCTATGTCGTGCTGCGCCCGCCCTATGGCGCGGCCGACACGATTTTATCGCCGGTTCGCCAAACTCCGGGGGTCGAGGACCCCTGGCTGCAATCGCCCGAAGCGCCGAATTATTTTGCTTTGGCCTGGAAATCCCTGCCGTTGCTGGCGGGCAAACCTGGCCACCAGCCGGAGCCGGGGGAAATGGGCCTGGCGGTCAATTCCGCCCATACCCGCAGCCAGGACCAGATGCATGTTCACCTCGATTGCCTCGCCGGGGGTGTCCGCAGGACACTGGCCGGGCTGGAGGCGAAAATCACAGAAACCGGCTGGATGCGTTTGCCGGTTCCCCTCCACGGCCTGTCCTACCTGGCGCGGCGGGTGGCGGCGCGGGATATGGAGCGGACCAATGTTTTCGCGCTGGCGGCGACTAGTTTTCCCGGCGCACGGGAGGATATGGGCCATCTGACGATCGTGGTCACGACCAGTGCATCCACCCGCGCTCCCGGCTATCTTGTGCTGGCGGCAAAGGTCGGGAATTTTCACCGGGGCGCGCGACCAACCGGCGAAGATTTGCTCGACCATGCCTGCGGCGGCTGACCAGGGGAGGCAGGCGTGAAAAGCAATGAAACCCCGGTGCAATGGCCCAGCCGCCGGACATTGCTGGCCGGGGCAGGGGCCGCCCTGTGGGCTCCCGCCGTTCTGGCCCAGGCAGCGCCCCGGGTGATCGTCGTTGGCGGCGGCTTTGGCGGGGCCTCCTGCGCACGCATGCTGGCGCAGCTTGGCCTCGGTGTCACGCTGGTTGAACCCGAGGCCGTCTACACCGCGTGTCCGCACAGCAATGCGGTGATTTCCGGCAATCTTGACCTTGCCGCCCAGCAATTTGGCTATGCCGCGCTGGAGCAAGCGGGGGTGCGGGTGGTGCAAAGCCGCGCCAGCCGGATTGATGCCAGCGCCCGCACAATTGTCACCGCTGCGGGTGCCAGCCTGCCCTATGACCGGCTGGTGCTGGCCCCCGGCATTGATTTCCGCTTTGACGCGATTGAGGGCTATGACGAAGCGGCCACACAGATCATGCCGCATGCCTGGAAAGCCGGGGCACAAACGCTGCTGCTGCGCGACCTGTTGCGGGCCATGCCGGACGGCGGCACCTTTATCATCTCTGCCCCCGCCGGGCCGCACCGCTGCCCGCCTGCACCCTATGAGCGCGCCAGCCTGGTGGCCGGCTATTTCTTGCAGCACAAGCCCAAATCGAAAATCCTGATCCTCGATTCGAAAGAGAGTTTTCCGCACCGCATTGATTTTCTGGCGGCGTGGCAGCGTTTGTATGGCAGCATGATTGAATGGGTGCCGCTGTCGTCCAGCGGCAAGGTCATCGCGGTAGATGCATCCGCCAAAATCCTGACGACGGATTTTGACAGCCATGCCTGTGATGTCGCCAATGTCATTCCGCCACAAAAGGCCGGAGCCATCGCGGAGCAGGCCGGGGTGGCCGACCGCTCCGGCTGGTGTCCGGTGGATGCTTCGAGCTTTGAATCAATGCTGGTGCCCGGCATCCACATCATCGGCGATGCGATGTCGGCGGGCAGCATCCCGCGCTCGGCCTCGGCGGCGCAGGCGGAGGGCCGGGCCTGTGCAGCCGCCATCGCTGCCTTGTTTGGGCAAAAAGCCCCCGCCGGCGGGAGGCTCGCCAGCATCTGCTATGCCGCTGTCTCGCCACACGAAGCTTTCTCGATCCAGGGCAGCTATCTACCGCTGGCCGACGGCTTTGCCGAAGTGGCGGGAAGTACTGGCCCGGCGCAGACCAGCCCGGAATGGCGCGCGCAGCAAGCTGCGTTGGCCCGCGACTGGTTCACGCAGATTACGCATGACACCTTTGGCTAGACCAGCTTGCTTCCGGTTTGCCCGCCAGGGCACCCTTCCAATAAAACAGGCGCGGCAAATATGCCGCGCCTGAATTCAATCCCGCCCAATCAAGGCGATCAGCGCGTCACCACCACTTTGGTGCCAATCCTGGCGCGCTCGAACAGGTCGGTCACATCTTCGTTGGTCATGCGGATGCAGCCGGAGGAGACGGCCTGGCCAATCGTGTCCGGCTCGTTCGAGCCATGGATGCGATACAGCGAGGAGCCCAGATACATGGCGCGGGCACCCAGCGGGTTCAGCACGCCGCCTGCCATATGGCGTGGCAGATCGGGACGACGCTTCAGCATCTGCGATGGCGGTGTCCAGTCCGGCCACTCGCGCTTCTGGCTGATGAACTTGGTGCCGGACCATTCAAAACCCGGACGCCCGACGCCCACACCATATTTCACGGCCTGATTGCCCGGCAGCACGTAATACATCCGCCGCTCGGCGGTCGAAATAATGATGGTGCCAGGAGAAAACGGGCCGGCATAGGCGACGGTTTCGCGGGGAATGGCCACGGCCTGGGGGCGGCCTTCGGCATCGGTGCGGGGCAGGGCGGCAGAGCCGAACAGCTGGGCCGAAGCGGGAGCCATGGTTAGCAATAATCCGGCGGCTGCCGCGACCATTGCTTTGGAGATACGGAGCATTTTTAGCCTCATTAAAACAGGAATGCGTTGTCCGCCCGAGTCAGGAGAGACGATGCGCTGCGTCAATAATCAACTCGCGCCGGGATTTTGCAATGGGGTGCTGTTGCCCGAGTCAAAAAATGCCGATTTGGTCTGGCTGCGTTGCATAGATGCAACATATTTTTCAAGCCGGTAGCTCAATCGCGCGCCAGCAGCCGGTTGCCGGCCAGCAAGAAACGCTGGGGGTCCACAACCTCGTCGTCGACGCGGGTTTCGTAATGCAGGTGCGGGCCGGTTGAGCGCCCGGTGGAGCCGAGCTTGCCGATCACGGCCCCCTGCGCCACCCATTGCCCCTCCTCGACCAGAATGGCCGACATGTGGCCGTAGCGGGTTGACAGGCCATTGCCATGGTCAATCTCGACCATATTGCCATAGCCTCTGACCAACTTATAATTGAAATGATGTCGCGTTTCCAGGCAAATCTCATCAGACTTTTAAAACGCTCAAGATTTGCCAGGGAGGAATCTTCATTTTCACAAAGTTCAATTGCCCTTGTAATGTTTCCGTTTGATACGCGTGATATATCAGCAGCTTTATCAACAGCTATATTAAACCTGTCTATCAGATATTTTTCAATATCAAGGCTATTGAAGGAGGGGA
>JAYVYA010000036.1:0-1642 GCA_043784745.1 Hyphomicrobiales bacterium | reverse complement strand
CAATGCCCCGACGATCATGATCGCCGAAAAAGCCGCCGACGATATTCTGGGCCGCAGCCTGCTCCCGGAGGATGTCCCGGTCTATGAGGCACCGGACTGGCGGACGCGGCAGAGATGAGAGCTCCCGGGATCACAGGGCTGCTTCACCAGCGACCGGGACGGTCGCGGTCCCGGGATCGCAACCGTCCCGGTCGTTCTTGCCGCGCGTACCGGTTCAACAGGCAATCTCCCCGGCCATGTTGACCAATCTCCGCCGCGCCCTGCGCAAATGGCTTGCGCCCGCACTGCGCCTGCGCTTCGCACTCGCCCGGCGCAACCTTGCCGACCGGGTCACCGGCATGGCCGCGCAAATGTCCGGCCTTTCCCGCACCGGGCCGGCACCGCCCGGTTTGCCGGAACTCGTCAAAGTCACCCAGCCCATCCGCGCGTCCGAACATTTTGAAGGCAAGCTGGCCAATCTGGCGCTGGCGGCGCAGCGCCTCAACGGAATCGGCCTGCCGCCTGGCAAAATTTTATCGTTTTGGGCTTTGATGGGCGAACCCGCCGAAAAAAATGGCTTTGCTCTGGGCCGCGCCATCCGCGCTGACGTGCTTGGCCCCGACATCGGCGGCGGCCTGTGCCAGATCAGCGGGCTGGCCTATGAGCTTGGCCTGCGTGCGGGCCTCACCATCATCGAGCGGCATCCGCACAGCCAGGACCTCTACACCGAGGCCGCCCGCTTCACCCCGCTCGGGCTTGATGCCACCGTGGTGTGGGGCCACAAGGATTTGCGCTTGCGCAATGACGGGCCGGAGTCATTTGTCTTCGGCTTTGAGGTGTCCCCGGCAGAGATTACCGGGCGGGTGTGGTCCAATGGTGTGGCCCAGGTGCTGCGGCTGGAGCGAGTGGACGACACAGCCAGCGGTGTGCGGCAAGTGCAGGTGTGGCGCGGGGCGGAAAGAATGAGCCGGGATGATTACGAGTCGCCGGGTTGAAAGCCCCTGCCTCCAAATGAGTGCGCTTCACGGTTCTGTGAACGTTCCGCCCTCTTTCAGCCACGATCACAATCTTGTATAGGCAGGCAAGGCAGTGCGTTGGAACGGCTGCCGCAACCCGCCGTTACGGGGGTTAGAAGGAGAAATAAAATGGCCGCTGCGCTTCCCATGATTGCGGGCGAATCGGGTCTCTCGCGCTATCTGACGGATATCCGTCGCTTCCCCATGCTGCAACCGGGTGAGGAATACATGCTCGCCAAACGCTGGCGCGAGCATGGTGATTCCAAAGCCGCCCATCGCATGGTCACTTCCCACTTGCGCCTCGTCGCCAAGCTCGCCATGGGCTATCGCGGTTATGGCCTCCCCATTGGCGAGGTCGTGTCCGAGGGCAATGTCGGCCTGATGCAGGCCGTCAAGCGGTTCGAGCCGGAGAAGGGCTTCCGCCTGGCCACCTATGCAATGTGGTGGATACGCGCCTCGATTCAAGAGTATATCCTGCGCTCGTGGTCGCTGGTGAAAATGGGCACGACCGCGAGCCAGAAGAAGCTGTTCTTTAACTTGCGCAAGGCGAAGAGCCAGATCTCCGCACTGGAGGACGGCGACATGCGCCCCGAGCACGTCAAGACCATCGCCACCCGCCTCGGGGTGACCGAGCGGGACGTCGTCGA
>JAYVYA010000035.1:0-5454 GCA_043784745.1 Hyphomicrobiales bacterium | reverse complement strand
AAAAATCCTTGTCTCGAGGAGGATTACATGAAAATCAGTTTAGCCGAATTTATCGGCACATTTACGCTTGTGTTTTTTGGTTGCGGTGCGGCGGTGATTGGTGGCATGGCAACGGGGCCAACCGGCATCGACCTGCTCGGAATTTCAGCTGCCTTCGGCCTCGCCATTGTCGCGATGGCCTATGGTATCGGGCCAATTTCCGGCTGCCACGTCAACCCTGCTGTCAGCTTCGGCGCATGGATTGCGGGGCGCATGACCCAGGGCGAGTTCATTCAGTATGTGATCGCGCAGGTGCTGGGGGCGATTGCCGGTGCGGCGGTGCTCTATCTCATCCTCTCCGGCAAGGCCGCCGGCTGGAAAGGCGGGCTTGGCCAGAATGGCTGGGGCGCGGGCTATCTGGGCGAATATAATCTGGTCTCGGCCTTTGTGTTCGAAATTGTGGCGACATTTCTGTTCCTCGTCACCATTCTGGGCGTGACGCAAAAGGGTTCGCCCTCGACTCTGGCCGGGCTGGCGATTGGCCTGTGTCTTGTTGCCATCCACATCGTTGGCATCAATGTCACCGGCGTTTCGGTCAATCCAGCCCGCTCGCTGGGACCGGCGCTGGTAGGGGCTGGCGCCAATGCAGCCGCCTTGGGCCAGGTCTGGCTGTTCATTGTGGCACCGATGATTGGTGCAGGCATTGCCGGCACCCTGTTCCGCGCCAATGGCCCGTTGTCGGCGGACACCTAGACCCTTGAAGAAGGGCGTTGCGCGCAGCGTGACGCCCTGTTCTCTATAGTTTAACCATGCCTTTGGCGAAGAGTCTGGCGTTGGCGGCATATTTAATGGCCGATTGCACCAGCATTTTGCGGGCCGCCGCATCCAGTATCCGCACCGCCCTGGCCGGGCTGCCGACAATCAGCGAACCCTCTTCAAACACCTTGCCTTCCGTTACTAGCGCGTGGGCACCGACCAGACAATTCCTGCCGATCCGCGCGCCATTGAGCACCACGGCACCCATGCCAATCAGCGAACCCGCGCCAATCGTGCAGCCATGCAGTATGACGCCATGGCCGATGGTGCAATCCTCGCCGATGTCGAGCGGGTAGCCCATGTCGGTGTGGAGGATGCAGCCTTCCTGCACGTTGCTGCGGGCTCCAATGCTGATGCGCTCATTGTCGCCGCGCAGGGTGGCGCCGAACCAGATGCTGCAATGCTCCCCCAGAATTACCGCGCCAATCACATTGGCGTCCGGCGCGACCCAGGCAGAATCACCGGCAGGCATTTGCGGCTTCTCGCCATCAAGGGAATAGAGCGGCATCGGGTTACCTTGCATTTGCGGGGCTGGCTTGCTCAGGCAGCTTTGCTTCAAGCCGCCGGGCAAATCAATCCCGGGACCAGTTGTGCGCAATATTTTGCAGCCAGGCCGCGCTTTGCGGCAACACTGTGCCGAATTGGGCCTTAAGTGCCCTTGACCGGGCAAAAATGGCGCACCACAATGCGCGCGATCAGGAATGCGAAGCAGCACCATGTGTCCCTGCGGACACAACGTACTGACCAAGACATTCGGACGTATCAGGCGCGCCGCAAGATCAGCACGGCGGGCGGGGGCGACAGCCAGGAGAGACGAATGTCGACTGTGAGCATGATTGTAAACGGCAAGGCCGTAAAAGCCAGTGTGGAGCCACGCACCCTGCTGGTGCAGTATATCCGCGACAACCTGCGGCTGACCGGCACGCATGTTGGCTGTGACACCAGCCAGTGCGGCGCTTGCGTGGTCCATGTCGATGGCCTCGCTGTCAAGAGCTGCACCTTGCTGGCCATTGCCTGCGAAGGCGCGCATGTCACCACGATTGAAGGCCTCGCCCATGGCACGGAGCTGCACCCGATGCAGGCCGCTTTCCGCGAGCATCATGGCCTGCAATGCGGCTATTGCACGCCCGGCATGATTATGTCGGCAGTCGATATCGTCAACCGCAAGGGTTTTAACCTGAGCGAGCCGACGATCCGCGAGGAGCTGGAAGGCAATATTTGCCGCTGCACCGGCTATCACAATATCGTCAAGGCTGTGGCGGCGGGCGCAAAGGCCATGAAGCCAGTCGCCCAGGCTGCCGAATAATCAAGAAAAAGCACCGTCGGCCCGATGCTATTTGGCGCGGGGCACCTGACTGATCTGGGAGAGAAGCAATGAGTGCAACCGGAATTGGCGCGTCCGTCAAGCGCAAGGAAGACTTTCGTTACATCACTGGCAAGGGCAATTATACCGATGACGTCAACCGTCACGGCCAGGCGCATGCCTATTTCCTGCGCTCGCCGCATGCCCATGCCAATCTCAAGGGCATTGATTTCAAGGCTGCCCTCGCCATGCCGGGCGTATGCGGGATTTTTACCGGCGATGATCTGGCAGCCGACAAGATTGGCGGGCTGATCTGCGGCTGGGGCATTACCTCGAAGGACGGCACGCCGATGAAGGCTGGCCCGCATCCAGCACTCGCCCAGGGCAAGGTGCGCTATGTCGGCGACCACGTCGCCGTGATCATCGCCGACACTTATGCGCAAGCCAGGGACGCCTCGGAAAAAATCAACGTGCAGTATGAAGTGCTGCCCGCCAATGCCGACACTGCCAGCGCGCGCAAACAGGGCGCACCGCAGGTGCATGAAGTGGCCCCCGGCAACACCGTTTACGAGTTTCATCTGGGCGACAAGGCCGCTACAGAAGCGGCGTTCAAAAAAGCCAGGCACATTACCAAAATTGATCTGGTCAACAACCGCCTCGTGCCCAATCCGATGGAGCCGCGCGCGGCTGTGGGCGAATATGATGCGGGCACCGAAAGCTATTGCCTGCACACGACCAGCCAGAACCCGCATGTGGCACGGCTGGTTTTGTCGGCGTTTATCGGCATTGCGCCTGAGCACAAGCTCAGGGTGATTGCGCCCGATGTCGGCGGCGGCTTTGGTTCAAAAATTTTCATCTATGCCGAAGAGACGGTCTGCGTCTGGGCCGCAAAGAAAGTTGGGCGTCCGGTCAAGTGGAACTCTGACCGCACCGAGGCTTTCCTGTCGGACGCCCATGGCCGCGACCATGTCACCCATGCCGAACTGGCGCTGGATGAAAATGGCAAGACGCTGGGGCTCAGGGTGCATACCACCGCCAATCTTGGTGCCTACCTGTCGACCTTCTCCTCCGCTGTGCCGACCTATCTCTATGCGCCGCTCCTGTCGGGCCAGTACAACATCCCCGCCATCTATTGCGAGGTGGACGCGGTCTATACCAATACCGCCCCGGTTGATGCCTATCGCGGGGCCGGTCGCCCAGAGGCGACGTTTGTGATCGAGCGGCTGATGGAAATCGCGGCGCGCGAAACCCATACGGATCCGGCAGTTTTCCGCCAGAAAAACTATGTCACGCAATTCCCGCACCAGACCCCGGTGATTTTTTGCTACGATGGTGGCGATTATAACAAATCGATGCTCAAGGCGCTTAAAATGGCCGATTATGCCGGAATTGGTGCGCGCAAGGCCGAAAGCGCCCGGCGCGGCAAGCTGCGCGGCATCGGCTTTTCCAGCTACATCGAAGCCTGCGGCATTGCGCCCTCGGCGGCGGTGGGATCCCTGGGTGCCGGTGTCGGCCTGTGGGAATCAGCCGAAGTGCGCGTCAATGCCGTCGGCACGGTGGAAGTGCTGACCGGCTCGCACAGCCACGGGCAGGGCCATGAAACCACCTTTGCCCAGCTCGTATCCGGGCGCCTCGGCATTCCCATCGAGAACGTCTCGATTGTCCATGGCGATACCGACAAGGTGCAGATGGGCATGGGCACGTATGGCTCGCGCTCGGGTGCAGTTGGCATGTCCGCCATCCACAAGGCGCTCGACAAGATTGAGGCCAAGGCCAAAAAGGTGGCGAGCCATGTGCTGGAAGCGGCGGAAGCCGACATCCAGTTCAAGGACGGCAAGTTTACGGTGAAAGGCACCGACAAGTCGATTGATTTTGGCTCGCTGGCCCTGCAAGCCTATATTGCCCACAAGTTCAACGGCAATGAACTGGAGCCGGGCCTGAAGGAAGGGGCGTTCTACGATCCCACCAACTTCACCTTCCCCGCCGGCGTGCACATCTGCGAGATCGAGATTGATCCTGAAACCGGCATCACCAAGGTCGAACGCTGGACGGCGGTGGACGATTTCGGCATCATCATCAATCCGATGATTGTCGAGGGCCAGGTCCATGGCGGCGTGGCGCAGGGCATTGGCCAGGCGCTGCTGGAAGGGGCTGTCTATGACAAGGACGGCCAGCTGCTGACCGCCAGCTACATGGATTACACCATGCCGCGTGCCGATGACCTGCCAAGCTACAAGGTCGGCACCACCGTCACCCGCTGCCCGTCCAACCCGCTGGGCATCAAGGGCTGCGGGGAAGCTGGCTGCATCGCCGCCCCGCCCGCCGTGATCAATGCCATCACCGATGCGCTGGGGCACGAGAATATCTCGATGCCTGCTACGCCGCAGAAGGTGTGGCGCGCGGCGCAGATGGCGGTTCACAAGAAGGCGGCTGAATAGGCCGGTCGCAAACGCCTCCCCGCTCCAGGCGGGGAGGTTTTCGCCTCATCAGAGATTCGGAGACGCAAAATGTATGAATTTTCCTATCACCGGCCCACCACCATCGACAAGGCGGGCAAGCTTTTGGGCAGCGCGGCGGATGCCAAGCTGCTGGCGGGCGGGCACACGCTGCTCCCCACCATGAAACAGCGGCTGGCCTCGCCTGCCAATATCATTGACCTTGGTGCGATCAAGGGCCTGCGCGGCATCAAAATGTCAGGGGCCATCCTGTCGATTGGCGCCATGACGACCCATGCCGAGGTGGCCTCGTCCAAATCGGTGAAAAAGGCGATTCCCTCGCTCGCCGGGCTGGCGGGGGTCATTGGCGATCCGCAGGTGCGCCATCGCGGCACGATTGGCGGTTCGGTGGCCAATAACGACCCCTCAGCCGATTATCCCGCAGCCTGCCTTGCTTTGGGTGCCACTATTGTCACCAGCAAGCGCAGCCTCAAGGCGGAGGAATTTTTTACCGGCCTGTTCGAGACGGCGCTGCAGGACGGCGAGATCATTGTCCGACTTGAATTCCCAGTGGGGATCAAGGGGGCCTATTCCAAGTTCCGCAATCCGGCCTCGCGCTATGCCATGGTCGGCGTCTATGTCGCCCTGCACGGGCAGGACGTGCGGGTGGCGGTGACCGGGGCCGGGGCCAATGGCGTGTTCCGCGCCAGCGCGCTGGAAGCGGCGCTCAAGGGCGATTTTTCGGCCAAGGCGCTGGCGGGCAAGCATGTCGATGCCAAGACGCTCAACAGCGACATCCACGCCGATGCCGCCTACCGCTCGCATCTGATCACGGTGATGGCGCAGCGCGCGGTTGCGGCGGCGGCCTGATCCGGGCTGGGGCGGGTCCAAAGCCCGCCCCTCCGCCTCCGGAACGCGACC
>JAYVYA010000034.1:0-2848 GCA_043784745.1 Hyphomicrobiales bacterium | reverse complement strand
GCAGCGCCGCCATATTATCCGGCCCCCCTTCCTGAAAATACGCCCAAATCTGGCGCAGCGCCGCCCGGTCCAGCGTCGAGGCCGTATCCATGCGCTGGTCTTCGCGATGATCTCCGGGGACAATGGCGAGGTGGAAGCCTTTTTGCCGGGCCAGCGCCGCCAGTTCCTCCACCCCGTAACGCCAGTAATCCACCCCGCCCAGCAGCCGCACCAGCACGAACCGGGCGCGGGTGCAGACCTTTTCGAGGTAGAGATCAACCGAATACGGGTGCTTCAGTTGCGACAGGCTGGCCAGCCGCATTTCCGGCAGGTAGTTGCCCGCCCCGTGCGACAGCGAGAGAACCGCCAAATCCGAATCGGTGAAGGACAGCACCACCACATCCGCAGCACTCTGGCCAAGGTCCACCGCCGGGGCAGCCTCGTCCGTCAGGCGGGTGTTGGTGGCGAGGAAATGCATGGCTGGAGTTTTCCGTTTTCAGTTAACCCTGCTCCGCCAGCGCCGCCCGTATCGCTCTCTCGTCCAGCCCCTTCTGCCCAATCACCACCAGCCGCCCGGCCCGCGCTTCGCCCGGCTTCCATGCCCGGTCAAACTGGTGGCGGAAACGGGTGCCGACGCCCTGCACCAGCAGGCGCATGGGTTTTCCCGGCTGGTCGACAAAGCCTTTCATCCGCAGCACATCATGCGCGGCGGCTATGCCGCCAAGCCGTGTGATGAAGGCCGGGAGATCAGCCACCGGGGCGACATCGACGACGAACGAGTCGAAATCATCATGGTCATGCCCCTCCTCGCCATCATGGTGCGAGGGCCGGCTCGCCAGATCATCTTCCGCCGCCGCGCCTAACCCGAGCAACAGCGCGGGAGCTACCCGGCCCTCGCTGACGGGCAGGATTTTCACCGCACGCGGCACGGTGCCGGCAATTTCGGCGGTGATGCGCGCTAGGTCTGCTGCCCCCATCAGATCGGCCTTGTTGAGCACCACCAGATCGGCACACAAGAGCTGGTCCTCATAGACCTCCTCCAGCGGATTGTCATGGTCCAGCGCCGGGTCTTGCGCCCGCTGCGCCGCCAGTTTTGCCGGATCATCCGCAAACCGGCCCGCTGCTACCGCCGCGCCATCCACCACCGCAATCACCCCGTCCACCGTCAGCCAGCGCTTCAGCGCGGGCCAGTCCAGCGCCTTGACCAGCGGCTTGGGCAAGGCGAGGCCGGAAGTTTCGACGATGATGTGTTCGGGCCTCGGCTCGCGTTTCAGCAGCGCCTCGATCGCGGGCACAAAATCATCCGCCACCGTGCAGCACAGGCACCCGTTGGCGAGTTCGACAATGTTTTCCTCCGGGCAGAACTCGATGCCGCAGGAGCGTAAAATGTCGCCGTCCACCCCGACATCGCCAAATTCATTGACGATCAGCGCCAGCCGCCGCCCGCCGGCATTTTCCAGAATATGCCGGATCAGCGTGGTCTTGCCCGCGCCAAGAAATCCGGTGATGATGGTGACAGGGGTTTTGGCGAGCTGGATCATGGTTTGGGTTCCAATGGTTTGCCGAAGCCGTCATGCGCAAAATTCAGCGGCGGCACGCGCGAAATGACGCCTTTGCGAAAACTTTGCGGGCGTTGCCGCCACGGGATCATGCCATTGTGGGTGGCAGCATAGGCGAGGGTGGCGGCGGCGACATCCCCCGCCGCATCTTCCGTCAAGTCTCCCACCACATAGGTCCACTTGCCCTTGCCCGCCAGCGCCACCGTGCAGGGGCGCTTGCACACCGCCAGGCAATCGACCGGCTCGATGACAATTTTCAGCATTTCATGGCCTGCCAGCCGCATCCGCACCGCGTCGAGCAGGCCATGGCCGGGGCGGGTCGCGTCCGCCTCCGGCGCTTTGCAGGCTACGCAGATGAACAGCGTTACGTCGGCGTCATCCATGGGCTGGCCGCTGGCCAAACCGCCCCCAGAGTATGCCCGCCACCAGGCCGGACACCATCCACAGCGCCGCCTGGATCGTGAGCGAAGCCGCCACAAAGCGCGCCGCCAGTTCCGCCGGGGCGCGGCTTTCAAACGCCGCCTCATGCGGCGCGCCAATCAGGTGCGGGGCGAGCAGCAGGGCGACCCCCGCTATTTTGCCCAAAATACTGTCGCCGCGCAGCAGCAGCCACAGCGCGCCGCCGGTGGCAAAGGCTGTGCCCGCCCACCAGACTTGCCGCGCCAGCAAAGGCCCCGCCGCACTGCCGGGCAAGAGCGGAGCCAGCCCCAGCGCGGGTGCCAGCCCGGTGGCGACAAAGGCCGCAACGCCCCAGCCAAACGCCGTGCGGGCGCTGATCTGGTCTCCCGCCGCCAGCATTGCGGCGAGCAGGATCATCGAAAAACCAATGGAGCTGGCGATGGTGGCCAGGCTGGTGAAAGCCGTGCGCTGCAAGCCATCCTCCGGCTTCCATTCCGCTCCATCCACATTTGCCGGATGGGTGTGGCCGACAGGGCCGGGCGCGAGGACTGCAGGCACCAGCGTTTCCGGCACCTCATAGCCTTCGGCAGCGATGATCAGTGGGGTCGTGACAAAGTGCTGCAGGGCCGCAATCGCAAGCCCGGCAAGCAGGCCGGCCAACAGGCCAACCACCAGAAGCCGGCTGAGCATGGCGCGTCAGTGACAGGGGAAGCTGAGGGCGTGGCGCGTGTCATGCGCTGCATTGTGCACATTGTCGATCTGCACAAAGCCGGTGATGAACACCAGCGCCAGGCCAACGAAGAACACGGCCAGTGCGGCGCGAAGCGTTTCGCTCCGGTCGCTGGCCTCGGGAAGCGAGAGGGTCTGCGTCTGCATTTTGGCTCCTGGGGCTGCCCCGCCGGCAGCTCTCG
>JAYVYA010000033.1:0-13528 GCA_043784745.1 Hyphomicrobiales bacterium | reverse complement strand
GGAAGGCGGGGCGGGCACCGGAGAACGGGGACGGGTTGCGGTTTGTCTCGCCGGACGGCAAGGCGTTTGTGTCGATTTCCGGCTCGTTTCAGGCATTCGACACGGTGAGTGAATATCTGGACATTGTGGCGGAGGAGAAGGGGGCCAAAATCACGCTGGAAAAGCGCGGGCCGCGCTCTCTGGTGCAAAGCGGGGTGCGGGGGGAGGTGATTTTCTACAAAAAATCACTTTTGACCTGCAAGGACCAGGTCTGGAACAATCTGGTCATCGAATATCCCGCCGCCCGCAAGCAGGAGTTTGACGCGCTGGTGACGCATGTGGCAGCCTCGCTCAAGGGCGGGCCGGGGTATCAAGCCACATGCCGCTAAACCAATATTGCAGGACAGGGGATGACCACACCGCCCACAGGAAGGCAGAAAAAGCAGAAGCTGCCATCAGTCAAAAACGGACATTTAATGTACTACCTAATCGGACATCTATAAAAGCTATCGACATGGGCCCGCTCCGCCCTATCCCGCGTGCAACCCCGCCGCAGCATCTTGCCAAATCGCCCGCCAGGCCCTAACACTCCTCCACCTGCACAGAATGCCGCTTTAGCTCAGCTGGTAGAGCACCTCATTCGTAATGAGGGGGTCGGAGGTTCGAATCCCTCAAGCGGCACCAGTATCCCTGAGCCTGGCGCCCCATTCGGGCGCGTTTTTGTTGCAGGATCAATCATCTGGTTGGATTTCGCGACATTGCGGGGTAGATGCACCCCGCCGGGCGCAACCCCTTTGGGCGCGCCATTCCCGCACCCGGCTTTATTCAAAAGAAGGCGGGCGGGGCACTTGCTGGCTGGGACCTGATCTTTGCCCCTGTGATCTCCGGCATTTACAAAGCCGGGCAGGACGTGCTGGCGGCGAAAGAGCGGGGAGTTCCTACTTCCGGACTTTCCCGTTGATCACCGACGTTATATCCCAGTCGTCCGGATTGCCTTCGGGCACAAATACGCCGTCTTCGGCCATTGATCCGGCTCTGGGCAGCACTGGCCTGACGGGCAACAGCGCCAGCGCAGCGGGCGGGCGCATATCGGGGGCGCGATGGCTGGCGATGGCGGTGGCGGGCAGGCCCATTTGCGGGGCGCGCGGGGCGGCTGTTGCGACATCCTGCTCTTCCTCCAGCAGCGGCGGATCGGGCAGATCATCCAGTTTGGGCGGGGCGGGCTGGTTTTGCGGCAGGGGCTTGCAATAGCGGCGCGGGCCAGTCGAGCTATTGCCGTGCATCGCCAGATCCAGGTGGATGTGGTTATAGTGGAACACATCCGCCCCCGGCCCGAGCACGGTGGTGAAAAACCGGCAAGCCCCGGCATGGATATCGCGCAGGAAGGCCCTGGTCTGGAGGTCGCCGCCCTTCCAGTCCCGTACAATCGAGAGTTCGCGCCCGTCCGAGAGGCGGAAGCCGCCGATATCCAGCGCATTGCCGAAGGAATGTTCCGACAGTCTGGCCCCGCGCTGGTTGTCGATGGAGCGGCAGGTATAGGAACCCATGGCGCTGATACCCGTCACATCAACCCCAAACCGGGCCTGCGCCAGGGGCTGCACCACTTGCGCAATCCACGCATCCAGCGCCGGAATCATCGGGCAGCCGAGCGTCTGGTCAGTGTTCAGCATCACTGTGCCGCCGGCCAGCGCCGCCACCTTGAACGGGTGCTGAAGGCCGCAAATGCCGGGGCCGCTGATTTCGGTGGCGGGCCGCAGAAACGGGCTGGCTTGGACCTCATGGCGGGCCAGACACATGTTCTCCGCCTGGTTGCGCCATGCAGGGCGCTCAGCACGGGGCTCCATGACGGAGCAACCCGGCAACAGGATGAAAAAACACCCCAGCCCGGCAAATGGCCATACGCTACGCGCCATAAACAGACAATTGCGGGCAAGAGTTTAAGGGCAGGTTAACCCTCACCCGGCCGGGTGCCGCAGCGGGAGGTTTGCCGGCGCAGGGCCGGGGCGATGCGGGTTAAGGTAAACAAACGGTTTCAATTGACCGGTTGCCGCAGCGAGCGCCATTGGCATCGCGGAGTATTTTCATGCCTGTCTCTTTGCCACGGATTTTGATTGTCTTGACCTGGTTTGGCCATTGGCCGGGCTGGATGCAGGCGTTTGTCGAATCCTGCCGCTGGAACCCGACCATTGACTGGCTGATTGCCACCGATTGTGGCGACCCCGGCGACCTGCCGGCCAACGTGCGGCTGTTTCAGGCCAGCTTTCCGCAATACCGGGCGCTGGCCGGCGAGCGGCTCGGGATTGAGCCGCAATGGCAACATGCCTACAAACTATGTGACCTGAAACCGGCGCTGGGCTATATCCATCAGGACCGCCTCGAAGGCTATGATTACTGGGGATTTGGAGATCTTGATGTCATCTACGGCAATATAAGGGCGATTTATACGCCGGAACTGTTGCAGCATGACCTCATTTCGAGCCATGCCCACATTGTTGCGGGCCATCTCACCCTGCTGCGCGCGGTGCCCCGGATGCGCGATGCCTTCCAGCGGATCAGCGGCTGGCGCAGGTTGCTGGGGCAAATGCAGCATTGCAGCTTTGACGAGCAGATTTTTTCGCGCCTGTTCATGCCAGTCAGCTGGCGCAGGCCGTGGCAAAGGCTGGCGGCACCGTATCTCGGCGGGGCCTTGCTGCGCGAGCAATTCTCGACCAACCTTGCTCCGCTGCCCTGGGTGGACGGCAGCCGCAATTATCCCGCCGAATGGTTTTGGCGCGAGGGGCGGCTGACCAATGCCAGTACGGGCGGGCGGGAATTTCTGTATCTCCACCTGACGCACTGGCAATCCAGCCGCTGGACCGGCGAGGCCCAGGCCCCGTGGCGACATCTGGCGCATATTTCGCAATTGCCGCCCGGCCGGCCCAGCGCCTTCCGGATCAGCCGGGAGGGGATTTTGCCCATGGGCACCGCCGGGGAACGGCCGCTGCGGCGCGCCGGGGATGATGCCGGGCAGGGTGCGCGGCGCTGGTCGCCGGGGACGCCGGCTGCGCTGGATTTGGCGGGGTAGGGCGCAGCCCGGACCGCGCACTTCCAGTGCGCTCTGGCGCGGTTCGGTCTTTGCCCTTATCCGCCAAGAATCCCGCGCAGATGCGGATTGAGGAACAGGCCGTTGGGGTCAAACTGCTGCCGCACCCGGCAAAAATCGGCATAGCGCGGGAACAGTCCGGCCATGCGCTGTGCGTCAATAAAATGCAGCTTGCCCCAGTGCGGGCGGCCCTGATACTGGCGGAACAGTTCATCGCAGCGCTTGAGATAAGGCCAGTAATCGGTGCCCGGCATGCCTGAAACCGAGACGACCATATTGGCGCGCTGGTAATTAGGGCTGAGCCAGGCCTCATCGGGCGCGCAAAACCGCACTTCCATCGGGAATATGGCCTCCTCCGGATTTTTCAGCATCAGCTGGCGCTGGGCCTGAAAAATCTCCTTGCTGTGCGACAAGGGCAGAAAATATTCCATCTCGTGGAAATTGGGATCGTAAATCTGCGTGTAGATGCGGTAGGCCCGGTCATAACGCTCGTTATCGCCCAACTTTGCCACAGGCGCGGGCGCAGCATATTGCTGGTACAGCTTGACGTAGCAATGGTCGGCGGGGGCGTCGAGATTGTAGAGTTTGGCCGAACGCGCGCTGGTCATCCAGAAAAACGAGAAATGCCTGAAATCGCGGATCAGCTCGTCCCAGCGCTCCAGCACCTCATCGACATGCATCACCGCAATGCGCTCGTGCAGATGATAGGCGGGGCTGACCTTGAGCGTCACCTGAATCATCACCCCCAGCGTGCCGATGCTGGTTTGCAGGGCGGGCAGGATTCCGGGGTGGGTTCTGGCGCTGATGTCATGCACCTCGCCGCGTCCGTCAATCAGCCGGGCGGCGTGCAGGCTGGCGGAAAAATTCTGCATTTTGACACCCGAGCCATGGGTGGCGGTGGCAATGGCCCCGGCAACCGCCTGCGCGTCAATATCGCCCTGATTGGACAGGGCGAGGCCCTTGTCCCACAATTCCGGGCCAAAATCGGCCACTTTGGTCTGCGCCCAGGCGGTGGCGGTGAGATTTTTCCGGTCGGTTGAGAGGACGCCGGTGAGTTTTGACGCATCCAGCAGGATGCCACCGGTTTCAACTACCGGCGTGAACGAATGGCCGCTGCCCGGCACCCGGACGCCCCGGCCCTCACGGGCGGCACGGGAGACGGTGGCGATGATTTCGGTCTCCGTTGCGGCGTAGACAATTTCGGAGGGGGTGAAACTCTGGTTGCCAACCCAGTTGGTCCAGCGGGGGGAGGGGGGCATGGCGGCTCCGGGGGTTGCAGGCCGGGGTAGTTTGCCCCTCCCGGACCTTGATCGCAAGCGATGCTTGCCAGTGGAAGCGACTACCGGAAATGACGATGCCTTCCGTGCCGAGGGGCTATCGCCTGAAGCAGCCATGGCGGAGACACCGGATTGCTATCCGAAAGTCGGCCGCGCCCTGTCAAGGCTATTCGGGACTACCGTGCCAGTCTGCAATCCCCGGTTCGGCCTGGAAAATCCTGCTGGACGAGCGGGTGCCAAACAAGCTGCTCCGCGAAAGCGGCTATTTCACCGGGGCAATGCTTTTGGCGATGGCATTGAGGTCGGCGCTATTGGCCTCGCCCGCCGATTTTGATCCCCAAAAAGTGACAAACATCATCTGCTTTTCCGAAACGCCGACGACGGCGACACTGACTTCGGTGGGGCCGTCTTCGTCCGTGCCGCTCCATTCCACTTCGTAGCTGTCATAGCCGCCCAGCTTGTAATTCTTCTCTTTCTTGGTCGCAGGATCGATTTTCACGCCATTGTCAATGAGATATTTGATCGCCTCTGCCGTCACCTGTTTGAGGTCTGAAGTATTGACCATTTGGGCGGCAATATAGACGCCGCCGTCAGCGGAAGTCGCCTCGACGCCATTGTCGAGTTCGCTGCTCTCCCAGGTGTCCGGGATGGTGATGGACACCAGCGGCTTGTCATCAGGCAAGGTGAAGGTTGCGGCGCTGGCCCCCGAAAAGCCAAGGGCGAGCAGGCTGAAAACGGCGAGGGCGCGGACCAGGGACAATGTCATCAATGTTTCCTCTTCGGGTGAAAGGTACGACACATTGGCATGAGGTTGGACTGCAATGCAACCGGGACCGAACCTATTCCGATGTCACATGAATTTGCGTTGTGCCGGAGCCGGTGATCTTCACCGTCAGCTCCGCCCCCGCTGCGCTGCGCTTCAGCACGCCGGAGCCTTTGGGAAAGCTGAATGCCAGCCGCGCTCCGCCATTCGATGCTTTGGAAATGATGACATCGGCATATTTGCCGCGAAAAGTGATGTTGCTGGCCGCGCCATCCTTAACCAGAAGTTCCACCTCCGCCCCGCCCGGCCCCGTGCCGCTCCATTTGCCGTCCAGCTGGCCGGCAAGGGCTGGGGCAAGGGTAAGCAGGAAGGCGAGGATGGTGGTGCGCAAGAGGGTCATGGCGGGACTCCAAACGCAATATGATGGCGATTGCGGTGCAAATGCAACCGGAGTGTGCGGGAAATCCGCTCGCACGGTTCGCAGGGAGGGGCGATGAAAGCCGTCCTGCCCCTGTCAACATGAGTCTGAAACGCTCAAATATCCACAATCTGGCTGGCAAAGGCCGCCCGCTCCTGAATGAAGGCGAAGCGTGCTTCGGGCTTGTTGCCCATCAGTCTTTCAACCGCGTCGGCTGTCGGTGCCCGGTCCTGCGGCACCACCACTTTGAGCAGAATGCGCTTTTTCGGGTCCATCGTGGTTTCCTTGAGCTGGCTGGCATTCATTTCGCCCAGGCCCTTGAAGCGGCTGACCTCCACCTTGCCCTTGCCGGTCAAAACGGTGCGGATCAGTTCGTCCCGGTGCGCCTCGTCGCGCGCATAGACTTTTTTGATGCCTTGCGTCAGCGAGAACAGCGGCGGCGCAGCCAGATACAAATGCCCGTCGTCAATCAGCTTGGGCATCTGCCGGTAAAAGAAGGTGATGAGGAGGGAGGCGATATGCGCCCCGTCGACATCTGCGTCGGTCATGATGATGATTTTGTCATAGCGCAGCTCGGCATCCTTGTAGTGTGTACCGGTGCCGCAGCCGAGCGCCTGCACCAGGTCGGCCAGCTGCTGGTTGGCGGCCAGCTTGTCCCTTGTGGCATTGGCAACATTGAGGATTTTGCCGCGCAACGGCAAAATCGCCTGATTGGCCCGGTCGCGCGCCTGCTTGGCCGATCCGCCCGCCGAATCACCTTCGACGATGAACAGTTCCGACCCTTGCGAGGAATTGTTGGAGCAATCGGCCAGTTTTCCGGGCAGGCGCAGTTTTCGCACCAGGGATTTGCGTGCCACATCCTTTTCGGCTCGGCGGCGCAGCCGGTCCTCGGCCCGGTCAATCGTCCAGTCCAGCAGCTTGGTCGCCTGTGCCGGGGAAGCGGCGAGCCAATGGTCAAAAGCATCACGGATGGTGTTCTCGACGATGCGCGAGGCCTCCATCGACATCAGCCGGCCCTTGTTCTGGCCCTGAAACTCTGGCTCGCGGATAAACACTGCGATCATTGCGGCGCAATTGGCCAGAATATCATCGGTGGTCACATTGCTGGCGCGCTTGGCCTGCCCGGTACGCTCGGCATGGTCCTTCAGCCCGCGCAGCAGCGCGATGCGGAACCCGGCTTCATGCGTGCCGCCATCGGCGGTCGGAATGGTATTGCAATAGGAACGGATGAAACCATCCTCCCCCGATTGCCACGCCACCGCCCATTCCATCGAGCCGTGCCGTCCGGTTTTATCGACCTTGCCGGTAAACACCTGCTCCGTCACCAGCACATTGCCGTTGATTTCCTGCGCCAGATAATCCTTCAGCCCGCCGGGAAAGCGGAACACCGCTTCGGGCGGCACGGAAGCGTCAGCCTCCAGCAGGCCCGGCGCGCAATGCCAGCGGATTTCAACGCCGCCAAACAGATAGGCCTTGGAGCGCGCCATCTTGAAGATGCGGGCCGGCTTGAAGCGGGCCTCCTTGCCGAAAATCTGGTGGTCGGGCAGGAAGCGCACGCGGGTGCCGCGGCGGTTTTGCACGCGGCCCAATGTTTCCAGCGGCCCAACAGGATGGCCGCGCTCAAAAATCTGGCGGTACAGCGTCTGCTCGCGCGCGACTTCCACTTCCAGCCGCTCGGACAGGGCATTGACCACGGAAACGCCGACGCCATGCAGGCCGCCGGACGTCTCGTAAGCGCCGGAGTCAAACTTGCCGCCCGCGTGCAGCGTGGTCATGATCACTTCCAGCGCCGACTTGTCCGGAAATTTCTTGTGCTTGTCGACGGGAATGCCCCGGCCATTGTCAGCCACGCAGAGCCAGCCATCGGCTTCCATTGACACGTCAATAAAGGTGGCATGGCCTGCCACCGCCTCGTCCATCGAATTATCCAGCACTTCAGCAAACAAATGGTGCAGCGCCGCCTCGTCGGTGCCGCCAATATACATGCCCGGGCGGCGGCGCACCGGTTCCAGCCCTTCCAGCACCTCGATCGAGGAAGCATTGTATTCCGTCTCGGACGGTGTGCTGACAGGGCGGTTGGTGTGGGCCACAGGTTTTTTTGCCACCGGTCGCGCCGGCCCCGCCACGATCTTGCGCGCCGCATTCCCGTCAAAAAGATCGCCGCCCTGGCTCATGGTTTTGTCCGCTTGCAATGATTCGCTGGAGGGTGAGTATGCCATGAAAATGGCGGGGCGGGGGCGGGGCGTTCGGGTGTTCGTTTTGCAGAAATCTGGCCCGGCTGCCTTGGTTATCGCGCTCAGGGGCAGCGTGACACAACACGGGCCAGCTTGCTGCGTTTAATGACGGGATAGTGAATCACAGTGCCCGGCAAAAAATGTTTTGGCGTCACGGGTATTCACCGGCTTTTTCATAAGAATCAACGGCGCGCTCAAACGCTTCCAGCATTTCATCCGGCATCGTCTCAATGCTCCCCGCCTTCCGCGTATCGCCATATTGGCGCAGGTGCTGAAACGCCTCCACACTCAGCATCACCAGCCGGGGTTTTTTGCGCTGCGTAATCGTCACCGGCCCGCGCAGGGCATCGGCAATGATGTCGCCGGATTTGCGGGAGAGGTCACTGGTTGTGTAGGTGGCCATGAATTTTCCTCCAATATTGGGTTAAACATACAGCATTGCTGTATAAACAGCAAACATCGCCTCATCTCTTCCCATCTCGCCAGCCTTTCAGTCGTCAACTGTCGATAGTCTTCTGTTTCTGTTCTCCTGTGGGATTGTGGTCAAGACACTTCGGCTGCGGCCTGACAGGTCGAAGGAAGCAGACAGGTCTCAAGCCTTGTCGTCACCCCCGTCTGCCTCGTCCCCCAGCCGCCCATAGAGCCAACGGTCCAGCCTCACGCCCAAAATCAGCACCGCAAATACCGCCAGGGAAGCCGCCGTTGCCAGCCGCCATGCGCCCACACCGCAGGCAATCCCCAGCGCTGCTGAAACCCAGATCGTCGAAGCAGTCGTCAAATTGTGCAGCCGCATGCCACTGCCGGGCACTTCGGCCCGCATGATGATTCCCGCCCCCAGAAAACCGATGCCGCCGACAATGCCCTGAATCACCGGGTTGATATTGGCCGGATTGCCGCCTTCCAGCGCCGCCAGAATGACGATGGCCGCGCCCAGCGACACAAGGGCGTGCACACGGATGCCCGCCGGTTTGCCATGCAGGTCGCGATTGAGGCCGATGAGGCCGCCAGCCAGGAGCGCAGCAACGAGTTTGACGATAAGGTCGAGATTGGCGTCCATGCGCCATCCTGCACCAAAACTACGCGCCTGTCAGCGCTTCCATGGCCGAACCCCGCGCGGACAGCCAGGCGGGCACCAGCGCCAGCACCAGGCCCGCCGCAACAAAGGCCAGCGCCAGCCACACTTCCGGCAGGCCGACGGAAGTGCTGAGCGCCACGCCTGTCTGGCGCGCTACACTGGCCGCCAGAAGCGCCGCCGCACCCACGCCCAGCGCCATGCCAAGCACTGTGCCCGCCACGATGATCAGCGCCACATAGGCCCAGGTGCCCGCCATGAAGAAGGCGGGCGGGGCACCCAAAGCCCGCAGCACGGCAAACTGGCGGCGGTTGAGGGCGAACAGCGCCGCCAGCGCTGCCAGAATCGCCAGTGCCACCAGCACCTGCGCGGCCCAGGCAACAGTGGCGAGCAGGGCGCGCACATCGCCCATGACCGCATAAATATCCACCAGCACCTCGGCTGGGAAAAACGCCATGCTGGCATTGGTCTTGTAGAGATTGCGCAAGCCATAGGCGGCATTGACGTTTTCCGGCGTCAGGATCATTGCGGGCGCGCCGGAAACATAGGCGGCCTCAAACGGCGGACCAACCGGGATCGGCTGGCCCTCCGCCACCGGCTTGTGGCCATAGGGCAGGCCGTGCACGCTCCACACCTGCTCGACGGGCACGGCGATGGCCTTGTCCCAGGGCGTGCCCGTCGGCTTCATCCGCCCGACCACCTTGATGTCGATGGGGTGTTCATGGCCTTCATCCTCATCCGCATCGGCGTCGGCCGCATGGCCGTCGCCATGGGCGGGGCGGAAGGTCTCGCCGATTTGCAGCGGAGAACTGGCCCCCGCCACCGCCTCGTTGACGGCGGCAAATTCCCGGCCTGCCGCCAGCCCGCCCGAGAGATGCTCGACAAAGGCTGCGACGGTGCCGACCACCGGCGCGCCATGGTGGCTGTCGCCAAACGCCACCGGGGCGGCAATGCGGGCGCGCGGCTCGGCCAGAATTTTGGCCACCATCGCGGCATCGAGCAGCGGCACAGTGCCGGGCTTCAGGTAGATGGCGGTAAACACCACATCGTTGCGGCTGCCGGGCGCAGCCACCACCAGATCAAACTTGTCCGCCGCCCGCGCGCTGCCCTGCCGCAAGGCCCGCTCGGCGGAGGAGATCGCCACGCCCAGCGCCACTGCAATGCCAACAAGGCCGGTAAACAGCGCAAAGGTGAAACGGTGCTGGCGAAGGGTGGCGACAACCAGGGGCAGGGGGTTCATGCTGTCAGCTCCAGCGCGGCGGCGATGCGGCCATGGTCAAGGCGGATGTTCTCATCGCTGGCGGCAATCAGCGCCGGATCATGCGTGACCGCCACCACCAGTTTGCCGCCCTCGTGCGCCAGCGCCTTGAGCCGGGCAATGACGTTGGCAGCGGAATTGGTGTCGAGGCTGGCGGTAGGCTCGTCCGCCAGAAGGATTGGCGGATTGCGCAACAGCGCGCGGGCCAGCGCGACACGCTGCGCCTCGCCGCGCGACAGCAGTCTGACGCTGGTGCGTTCCGGCACGCCCAGTTCTTCCAGAAGCGATGTGGCACGCGCCACCAGCGCGGCGGGCAGGGCGAAATGGTCAAAGCGCGCGGGCAAAAGCACGTTTTCGCGGGCCGAGAGTTCGCGGACCAGCTGAAAATCTTGAAAAACGAAGCCAATATTTTCCCGCCGGAAGCGATCCCGTGCGGGCGATTTCAGGGCCAGAATGTCCTGCCCGCCATAAAACACCTTGCCGGACCGGGGCTGCGCCAGCCCGGAAATGCCGCACAGCAGGCTGGACTTGCCGCAGCCGGAAGGGCCGGAAATGGTCGTGAGTTTTCCGGGGGACAAGGTGAGGGCTAAAATGTCGAGGGCGGTAAAGTCAGCGCCCCGCGCGTCGCGATAGGTGATGGTGAGGCATTCGGCGCGCAAGGAGGGCATTGTTCTGCTTTCGGGCAATTGGTGCCATTCCTTGGCGAAGGGCTTCTCCCATGAAGGATGGGGAGAAGAAATGACCTGGGAGGACACTGCTTGTTTTACACCCGCTCAAACCCTGCGCCCACCAGCCGCGCCCGGCTAACAAAACCCGTGGCTTCGTCCGTCTTCGTGCCAATCTCCAGCCGCCCCGTTACCCGGATCAAATCGTTGAACGGCACAGGCGACATGGCAGCGGGGACATAGACGAGAATCAGGTCATCGGGCCAGCTCGCCTCGGTATCGCAATAGGGACATACCGCCATGGGAATGCGGGTCAGGACGAAGAAATTGATCTCCGGCTTCAGCGGCGGGGCCATATAGCCCTGCATTTCTACCGTAGAACCGGCCATTCTTTCTGCCAATGGCGAGAAAGCGCCGCCCCCGGCCCACAGATCACGGATTTTGATCCGGTCGGCGGCAAAGGCCGGGCCGGCGGGCAGCAGCCCCGCCAGACCGCCCAGCACAAATGTCCGGCGTCCTGTCCCAAACATTCCAGCGCGCGAGATCATCCAAACACTCCTGTCCAAAGCGAGGCCCCCTCACCTGGCCGGATGCCCTCTCCCGCCATGGCGGGAGAGAGAAAAACTCAAGCTTACTTCTTGCCCGCCAGCCGCTCGGTCGCGCCCAGTGCCTTATCCATTACCAGAAACGTGTAATTCTCGTCCACCGTGCCCTGAAACAGGTGCGCCCACGGGCCAATCGCCCAGATGCCAACATCCTCGCCCGCATGAGTCTCGCTGTTCAGCGGGATCAGCGCCTGCTGGACAAAATCGACATCCAGCACGTCAACCTTGCTGAGGTCCGCCCGCTCGCCTGCCTTGGCACCGGGGCCATTGACATATTGCAACACCGTATAGGGCTTTTTGTCGAGCGCCAGCGCCAGTTGCCCGCGTTCTTTCACCAGCCCCAGAATATTGGTGTCCCGGTCCGGATAACCCATGATGTTGAGCGTGTGGCTGTGGTCGGCGGTGACGACAATCAGCGTCTCCCCGGTGTTGACCTTGGCCAGAACAGCCTTGATCGCTTCGTTGAACGCCACCGCATCGGTCAGGGTGCGGTAGGCATTGTTGGCATGGCTGCCATGGTCGATGCGCCCGCCCTCGATCATCAGCACATAGCCCTGCGGGTTCTTCGCCAGGATGTCGATGGCCTTGGTGGACATGTCGGCCAGCGAAGGCTCGCCGCCCTTGTCGTTCTTGCGGTCGGCTTCGTACTGCATGTTGTCGCGCTCGAACAGGGCGAGCGCATGGGTGACATTGGCCGGGTCGATCTTGTCAAAGCCCTCCTTGTTCCAGGCATAGGCGCCGGAGTTGGAATAGCGCTTCAGCCAATCCGCCGTCAGGTCCCGGCCATCTTTGCGCTTGCCCTTTTTGTCGGCATATTCCGGGTCGGCCATGGTTTCGGGCAAAAAGTTCATGCGGCCACCGCCAAACATCACGTCGAGACCGTCGCCGTATTTGAACTCCACCAGCTGGCGGGCAACGTCAACGCAGCCAGCCTTGGCGGCTTCCTCGGTCAGGTCAGCATCTGATTCCCATGAGCGGCTTGCAGTGTGGGCATACATGGCACCGGGCGTCGCATCGGTAATCCGGGCAGTGGAGACGGCCCCGGTGGACATGCCGATGCTCTTGGCAATCTCGCTGATGGTGGTCACGTCCGTGCCCTTGGAGGGTCCGCATTCCTTCCAGACCGATGTTTCATTCAGACCCAGCACGTTATTGCGTGTTTTCACGCCCGTGGTCATGGCAACGGCGGAGGGGGCCGAGTCGGTCACCAGGCTGTCGGAGGAATAGGTGCGGCTCATCGCGCCATAGGGGAAATTCTCAAAGGCGAGCTTGTTGGAAACGCCATCCACGCCGCGCTGCTGTCCCTCGAATATCCGGGCGGCGGTGACGGTGGCAACGCCAAAGCCGTCACCAACGAACAGGATCACATTCTTGGCCCGGCTGGTGTTGGGTTTTTGCGCCATGATCCGTTCCATCTGCGCTTTGGCCGATTTGTAATAGGCATCGTCGGTCTGGACGAATTTGGCATCCCCGGCGCGGGCGGCGGCTGGGAACAAGGCGCTGCCCATCAGCAGGGCACAGGCAATTTGGCGCATCATCATGGGGGCATCTCCGGGTGGGTAAGCTCAATATCCTGCAACTAGCCCGCCTTGGCAACATTTGCGTGACAGGACAGGCGGGTTCCCGGCCGTTGCGCAGGGAAAATAATTCGTCAACGGCGATGCACGTTCAGGGAGGGATCAGTAAACCTGTCGGCAATAAATCATTGATAAGGTCTTTGTGTGCTGGGTTGAACATCCACAAACAGGGCACCGGCCTTTGCTTGCGGGCGGGACGAAAAATTTGGAATTGAGCCGGCAAGTTTCTGTGTAACCGCGTTAAGGGGTCAACATGCGCTGCAATTCGCGAAACATCCGGGCAATGCTGGCCCCGCTGGCAGTGCTGGTGCCCGTCCTCTTGGCGGCACCGGCGAGTGCCAAGGACTGGACGGTGACCAAAGTCAGTGGCGAGGCGTGGGTGCGCACCAGCCAGGCCCCGCAGGTTCGCATTACGGAGGGCATGAGCATTCCCGCCAGTGCCAGCATTGGCACATCGGCGGGCGGCCGCGTGATGCTGGAACGCGACCAGGGCCGCATCCGGAACGTGTCAACGATTTTGAGACAGCCGGATTTGCAATTTAGGCTTGGATCTGGATGTTTTTGGTTGGCGGGTTGATCCATGCTGCTGTCGGGATTT
>JAYVYA010000032.1:0-1542 GCA_043784745.1 Hyphomicrobiales bacterium | reverse complement strand
GCAACTTCGCCATCCGCAATGCCTTTGACCTCCAGCGGGTGCAGCTTGCAGAAATTGGCAATCTGCTCAAAGGTCAGCGAGGTATTTTCAACCAGCCAGACGGCGGTGGCCTTGGGCATCAGCGGGGCATTGCTCATCGGAATCTCCTGCAAGTCAACAGGGCGCGGGGAGCCAGCCTTCACCGGCCCCGGCCATGCCGAGGCCAAGCCTCAAATAAATTTCATGACGTATGGAACCGCATATAGTCAGGCAATCGGGGAAACGCAATTCATTCCAGGCAGAGCTGCCGAATTTTCCTGATGACACCAGGCAAATATGTCCTGAAGCGGCACGCCGCCGCATTGCCGCCATCAACTTCCCGATAACCATACGGGTGATTTGCAAGGATGCAACACATCGGCGCAAGCCTGCATCAGGGTTGACGGAACCTTCGCTTAACCATCCCCGGCTAGTCCTTGGGTCTGAAAATGCGGGTTCAAAGGAGTTAGAGCGATGGTCTGGATGAATTCTGCCCACCAGTTGAAGCTGGGTGTGGCGCTGGCGCTGGCACTGGGCATGGCGGGTTGCGCCAAGAATCCGGTGGAGGGCGATGGTGCCGGCCTTGGTGGTGTCGGCGCAGGGGTTGCATCCCCCGGCAGCACGCAGGATTTTGTCGTGAATGTCGGAGACAAAGTGTTTTTCGACAGTGATTCGACGGAGCTGTCCGCCAACGCCCAGGCAACGCTCGACAAGCAGGCCCGCTGGCTGGCGCAGTACAACCGCTATAATTTCACCGTGGAAGGCCATGCCGACGAGCGCGGCACCCGGGAATATAATTTTGCTCTCGGTGCCCGCCGCAGCGAAGTCACCAAGGAATATCTGGTGGCGCGCGGCGTCTCCGGCGCGCGGATCAAGACAATCAGCTATGGCAAGGAGCGCCCGGTGGCGGTCTGCAACGACATTTCCTGCTGGTCGCAAAACCGCCGCGCGGTCACCGTGCTAAATGGCGGCGGCAATTCCTGAGGTTTGGGGCGGGAATGTAAAGGCGGTGGCCGACCGCCTTTTTCCCCGCGCCGGATCGGGTTTCAGGAAGAGGTTTTGCTTCGCGGCCGGCGACCGCGACTGCCTTGGCGCAGGCTTCAGTCGCGACCACGCCGCCTCGGCGGCTCGGGCGTGATCTTTAGTTGCCCCGAAGCGTGCAGCCGGATCAGCACGCCGCCAAGACTGGTTGCCAGGCCCGCACCCTCGGCCAGCGCCGCCAGCATTCTCGCCAGCGCCCGTTCCAGCCGTTCCAGCCGCACCGGCTGCTGTGAACCGGTTACCGCCAGCACTTCTGCCTCGAGCAGGCGCAAGGCAATTTCAGCCGGAATATTGGCCAGAAACCGCCCGTCGGCGACAAATATCTTCGGCGCATGCACGCCATTCCATTGCGCCGCGCAGGTCACTGCCATTGCCGCAAGCGCATCTTCCGCCCGCGCTGCCCGCCGCCCAAGTCTCAGCAATGCCTCGCAATCCAGTCCTTCCGCTCCCAGCAGACCTGCTAGCCTGCGCAGGCCGGTCCGG
>JAYVYA010000031.1:0-10152 GCA_043784745.1 Hyphomicrobiales bacterium | reverse complement strand
TGGGTTCGGGCGGCACCACCCATAATCTGGGCGAATTTTTCAAGGGCGGCTACCAAGCGGATTCGCCGGTTCCGGGCTGGGTGTCGGACTTTGGCGACTGGGTGCATGAAAGGGTGGAGGCTGGCGCGGTCGATGACATCGCCAATTACTCGACGCTGGGACCCTCCGCCCGCAAAAACCACCCCAGCACCGAGCATTTCCTGCCGCTGCCCTTCGCTTTTGGCGCGGGCGGCGAGGGCGTCAAGGGCAAGCGGGTTCATTCCTCGCACCAGTATGGCGTGCTGATGATGGACGCTTATGCGTTTGGGTGAGCCGGAGCGCGAACCTTCAGGTTCGCCCGGATCGTGATCAACCAGACCGGCGAACCAGCGTCCTCATTGCAGCAAATCCGCCGGTCAGGTATGTGCCAATCATCCATCAATCCTGTATAAGGCGGCCATGCTGGAAAACGCGCAAACAACGCAGTTGTTCATTTGATTTAGACAAAAGACCACAGGTTGTTGCGGTTGCTGAAGGAAATGCATGACACATACCGACATTGGAACGCCTGTGCCCGTCCGCGTCCGCTTCGCGCCCTCGCCCACCGGGCGCATCCACATTGGCAATGCCCGCACGGCCCTGCTCAACCATCTCTATGCCTTGCAAAATCAGGGCTCATTTTTGCTGCGGTTCGATGACACCGACGCAGAACGCTCGCGCGACGAATATGCGCAGTCCATCAAGGTGGATATGGCCTGGCTCGGCATCGTGCCCGACAGCCTGGTGAAACAGTCGGACCGCCTGGCGCTGTATGAGGCGGCGGCGGAAAAACTGCGTACGGCCGGCCTGCTCTATCCCTGTTATGAATCAGCCGACGAACTGGACCGCAAGCGCAAACGCCAGCAGGCGCGCGGCCTTCCGCCGGTCTATGACCGCTCGGCTCTGGCCCTGACGGCGCAGGAGCGCGCGGCGCTGGAGGCGGAAGGCCGCAAGCCGCACTGGCGCTTCAAACTGGCCGGCACCATTGTCGCATGGCCGGATCTCGTGCGCGGCCCCAGCCATATTGACTGCACCTCGCTGTCAGATCCGGTGCTGGTGCGCGGCGATGGTTCCTGCCTCTACACGTTCACCTCGGTGGTTGATGATCTTGATCTTGATATCACCCACATCATCCGGGGCGAGGACCATGTCACCAACACCGCCGTGCAAATCCAGATTTTTGAGGGGCTGGGCGGGCAGGTGCCGGTTTTTGGCCACCACAACCTGCTGACCAATGCCAGCGGCGAGGGCCTGTCGAAGCGCTCGGGTGCCCTGTCCCTCACCGGCTTGCGCGAGGCGGAGATCGAGCCGCTGGCGGTGGCGGTGCTGGCCGTGCTCACCGGTTCGTCCGATGCGGTGCACCCGGTGACGGATATGGCGGAACTGGTGCAGGTGATGAACCTGTCGCATATCTCGCGCAATCCGGCGCGGTTTGATCTGGCCGAGCTGGAAGCCCTTTCCGCCCGCACGCTGCATGGTTTTGGCTTTGCCGCCGTCGAAACGCGGCTGGCAGCGATGGGCATTGCCGGGCCGAAGGCCGAGGCCTTCTGGCTGGCGCTGCGCGGCAATCTGGCAAAATTGTCCGACGCAGCCTATTGGTGGGAATGTGTCGAGGGCAGGGGCGGGAGCCTGGCGGAAGAGCCGGAATTTCTCGCCGCCGCGCGAGAATGCCTGCCCGCCGGGCCGCTGGACAGCAGCAGCTGGAACCTGTGGACGCAGGCGCTGAAAACCCGCACCGGGCGCAAGGGCCGCGCCTTGTTTCACCCGCTGCGGCTGGCGCTGACCGGGCGCGAGCAGGGGCCGGAACTGGCGGCGCTGCTCCCGCTGATGGGGCAATCTATTGTTGCGGCCCGACTATCCGCACCCGCCGCTTGATCCCGTCCTTGCCGGTGACTTCGCGGAATTGCGGATCGGCATTGGTCTGCTGGGCGATGGCCGGGTCCGCGCCAATGCCGGAGGGATCGGTGCCGGGCGCCGGCACTTTGGCGGCTTTGGCTGCGTCCAGAGCCATTTCATCCACCAGTGGCGGTGGCGGTGGCACTTTGCCTTTTGCCGGGGTTTTCGGGCGGAGTGTAACACCCGCGATATTCGGGCGGGCCAGTTCGTCCGACTTTTGCGGCGTCACCACTATGTCGCTGCGGCTGGTCGTGCCCAGTACCCGCTCGGCTTCGGCCAGAG
This sequence comes from Hyphomicrobiales bacterium, assembly GCA_043784745.1. Taxonomy (GTDB): domain Bacteria; phylum Pseudomonadota; class Alphaproteobacteria; order Rhizobiales; family Beijerinckiaceae; genus JAYVYA01. The sequence goes on along the minus strand of JAYVYA010000031.1, from coordinate 7,956 downwards.
CCTCGACCCAGCTTTGCCCCCGCGCCTTGCAGGAACAGGCGGCATCATAGCTCTTCTGGAATTTCAGGGCGTTGGGCAGGTCGCCATAGGCATCCCCGTCCGGTGATACCGCCTGCTCGATCTCGCCGCCGCCGGGCATGGTGTAGAGCTTGGCCTCGGCATTGGGGCACAAGGCGTGGCACAGGTCGCCCAGCCCGTCGAGGCTGCTGGCGCGGGCAGAATAGCTGACCGGGAAAAACGCGCCATCGCAGGTGCGCACGCACACTGCCTTTGAGCCGCCCCGGCGGGGGGCCTCAAACTCGCCATCGCCGGGCAGGTCCGGCTCGGGTGGCGGGTCCAGCGGTATCCGCTCGTAACGCTGCGGGGTTTGCGGCGGCTGGTTGCCGCCAAACAATTCCTCAAACAGGCCGCGCGGGCGCGGCGGGGCAACGCTGGCGGTGCGGCACTGGTTGTTGTAGCGCGCAGTCAAATCCCGGATCGCCCGCTCATCGCCGCCGCCCGCCGCATCGGCCTGCGCCTGCAAATTCTGGTAATTGGCCTGCATCCGCTGCATCTGCGATTCGATTTGGCTGCATTGGGCTGGCGGGGACGAGCCAAAAAACAGGAATTTGCGGTTGCTGCACCCAATCGAACCGGCATAGGCGCTGGTGCGGTCCAGCTCGCCGCGCTGCTTTTGCGCCGCACGGGCGAAGCCGGCAGCCTTGCCGGGATCGCCGCGCGACAGACTGGCGATTTGCGCCTGAATCTGGTTGCAGGCGGGAGACTGGGCCAAGGCTGCGGGGATAAACCCGGCCAGCCCCAAAAATCCGGCGAACAGGGCAGTTGACAACGATTTGGCTGAAGAAAGCACGTGATGGCCTGCTAACCCATTCCAGACATAGCCCCAGATGCCCGGCGACGCTTTCGCGCGGCGGCAATCGGAAACATGGTCAAGGCTAGGGAGCAAGTGCGGTTCTTTCATGACAAACCGGGCGCGCCCGGCATGGTCAACGCCGGATGAATCCTATGCCGCAAACCTTTCAAAATGTCGAATGCCGGGTTGATTTTGGGCGAGGCCGGAAACCCTCCTCGCCAAGACTGGAGTATGAACTGAAATTGCGGGCCGACCCTTGGCATGGGGGCACCGCGCATCCCATATGCAGTCTGGTTTTGCTCAGGAGAATGGCATGTTTAAGCGCCCGCATGTTTTGGCCTTGTCTGCGATGATGTTGATTGGTGCTGGCACGCTCGCCCGTGCCCAGAGCGAACCCGAGCTGATTTTCCGCAAATCCACCGTCTTCAAGCTGCTGACGCCCAATGACAAGCTGGCGACCTATGCGGTGGATGATCCGCTGGTGGAGGGGGTGGCCTGCCATTTCACCGTATCGGAAAAAGGTGGACTTGCCGGAGCCTTTGGTCTGGCCGAGCAGACCTCGGATATTTCCATCGCCTGCCGCCAGTACGGCCCGGTGAAAATCAAGGGCAAGTTTGACCAGGGCGAAGCGGCCTTTGTCGAGCGCCGCTCGCTGTTCTTCAAGAAAATGCAGATCGTGCGCGGTTGCGACCCCAAGCGCAACACGCTGGTCTATATGGCTTATACCGACAAATTGATTGATGGTAGCCCGAAAAACTCGACCTCCACCGTGCCGATCATGCCATGGGGTTCCAATGGCGAGACGGTAAAATGCGGCGATTTTGTCAAGAATTGAGGCAGGTCACTCGCCGCAGGTGACGAGGTAGCTGCCCGGCTCGACGGTGCCGGCAGCGGCCCGGTCGCCCATCGCGCCGGTCGCATCTTCCGCCGGGCCAAAGCTGACCGCGATCCCGTGGCCATGAGCTTCGCACCACGCATCGGCGACAATGCGGGCGCAGGTGCCGCCGCGCGCCATGCATTCGGTCAGGCCGTACCCGTCATCGGCTGGCATGACATAGGCGTGCATCGCGGCGGGTGTCAGCTCGGTGGCCTGCGGCGACGAACGGCTGACCGCCAGCGCATAGATACCCGCCAGCAGGGGCAGGAGAATGCGGGGCAGGTGGGCGGCGTGCAGATGGAAAGAGGACATGGCAAAACCCGAAAAATGCAAAACAGGACGCAGACGCATTGTGGCGCGCGTGCAATGAAAAAACCCTTAAATATGCCGTACGACTCGACGCCAAGCCGACGCTGTTTTCCATAGGGCAAGGCCAGCCACGGGTAAACCCCGATATTGCAGTGCAGCACGCTTGACAGGCGGGGCAGGGGGCGCACATTGTTGGATCATGGACATCAGGATTTGTCGCACCTTCCGAATTTGCAGCTAGCTTTCACGCTGGCCGGTGCCGTCCTGTCCTGATCCTTCATCCTGACAGCAAGTGCGAGCCAGCCCGCCCCGGGGATTTTTTGGACATGCGCCTGTATAATACGCTGACCCGCTCGAAGCAGGATTTTATTCCAGCCGACGAGCAGAACGTGCGGATGTATGTCTGCGGGCCAACGGTCTATGATTTTGCCCATATCGGCAATGCCCGCCCGGTGATTGTATTTGACGTGCTGTTCCGGTTGCTGCGCCACGTTTACGGGCCGGAGCATGTCACCTATGTGAGAAACATCACCGATGTCGATGACAAGATCAACGCCCGCGCCATCCGTGACTTTCCGGGGCTGCCGCTGAACGAGGCCATCCGCCGGGTGACGGAGGTGACGTCGGAGCGGTTCAAGGCCGATGCCAGGGCGCTGGGCTGCCTGGAGCCGACGCACCTGCCGCGCGCCACCGAAAACATTGCGGAAATGGTCGGTATCATCGGCAAATTGCTGGCTAGCGGCCACGCCTATATCGCCACCGGTGCGGAGGGGCGCGAGGTGCTGTTTGCGGTGGCGAGCATGGCGGATTACGGCCAGCTTTCCCGCAGAAAACTGGAGGAACAGCAGGCCGGGGCGCGGGTGGCGGTGGAGGCGCACAAGCGCAACCCCGGCGATTTCGTGCTGTGGAAGGAATCGGCGGCGCACGAGCCGGGATGGAACGGGGCGTTTGTGGCGGATGGCAGTGCGGTGACGATTTTTGGCCGCCCCGGCTGGCACATCGAATGCTCGGCCATGAGCCATCGCTACCTCGGCGAAACCTTTGATATCCACGGCGGTGGTCTCGACCTGATTTTTCCCCACCACGAAAACGAAATCGCCCAGTCCCGCTGCGCTTTTGGCACGCAGGTGATGGCCAGCGTGTGGATGCACAATGGTTTTTTGCAGGTGGAAGGGCAGAAAATGTCCAAGAGCCTGGGGAATTTTGTGACGATTGCGGATTTAATCGAAAAATGGCCGGGAGATGTGGTTCGATTTAATATGCTCAGAACGCACTACCGACAACCAATCGATTGGACAAATGAAAGCCTTGGACATTCTGACGCCGCGCTGCAATCATGGAGGCGGTTGTCTCGCGGGCATCCTGAAGGCATCCCCTCGGTGTCAGTCATCGAAGCTTTGGCAGATGATTTAAACACTCCCAAAGCGCTAGCTGCTTTGTATCAAATCAAAAATCCAAGTGAAATAAAAGCCAGTCTGTTATTTCTTGGAATTGATATTGAAAGCAAGGACACGACGCTTCGGCGCGTGGTTCAATCTTCCTATGATGAGATAAAAGAAAAGATAATCCTAAAGCGTATCACCGCCCGCCTTGCCGCCCGCGCCGCCAAGAACTGGCCCGAATCCGACAGCATCCGCGACGAGCTTCTGGCGCAAGGCATTGTGCTCAAGGACAACAAGGACGGCACGACGACCTGGGAAATGAAGCGCTGAATTTTATCCGGCCGGGGTTTGGGAAGCAGAAGCCGGGCCGGACAGTCACTCTTTGCCAGCAACCGGGACGGTCGCGTTCCGGAGCGTGCTAGCCCTCCATCTCCTCCAGATCATAGTCCAGAATCGCCATTTGCAGCGTGTAGCTTTTGGCTTTTGGATCATCGGCGGAGACGATGCCGAGAAACTCGGCCCCATTGAGCAATTCCACGGAATCAGTCTTTTTGGCGCGGGCGTTGATTTTCAGCTTGTCGTTTTCAAACAGCAGCCGCAGATATTCCTGCAAGGCCGGGCGCTCTACCGGCACTTTCATCTCGAAGGCAAAGGAGCGGTCGCCGTCCTCGTCATCCACCGCAATCGTGCCAATTACCCGCTCGCCCAGCGCAACGCTGGCCATATCCGGATTCTTGGGGTGGAGCGTTACCCGCAGCGCCGGGCAGGAATAGCTCTGGCGCAAAAACGCCTGAAGCTGGTGCAATTCGTTCTTTTCCAAAACGCTCTCCGGAGGGTGGACTGTGCTGGAGAGGGGAATGCCAGAAAAGGCAGGGGGTGGCAACAGGGGTAGCTGGTTTGTCTTGTTGGTCCGCATGACCAGAAAATCAGCCAATCTGAGTCTCCAACCCGGCTTGCCTGGCGGAAAGGCGTTTTTGCCGCCGGGCCACCTAATATTGCAGGACGCCAAAGCCAGACTCAGTGAACTTGTGCGGCGCGTGCACAACCAAGGGCCACAGCATGTCTCCGTGCAGCCGGTATCTCTGGACGGACGAAGGCTCACAGCGTTAAAATCTCACTCCACGATCTTCCCCGCCAAAATCTGGTCCATGCTCCGCGCTGGTTCGGCGCAGCCTGCCGTGCCCACTACCTTGGCCGGCACGCCCGCCACCGTGGTGTTGTGCGGCACCGCTTGCAGCACCACCGACCCGGCGGCGACGCGGGCGCAATGGCCCACTTCGATATTGCCCAGTATCTTGGCACCGGCCCCGATCAGCACGCCGCGCCGGATTTTGGGGTGGCGGTCGCCGGTTTCCTTGCCCGTGCCGCCCAGCGTCACATCTTGCAAAATCGACACATCATCCTCCACCACGGCGGTGGCTCCTACCACCAGCCCGGTGGCATGGTCGAGGAAAATGCCCTTGCCGAGGCGGGCGGTGGGGGCGATGTCGGTCTGGAATTTTTCCGAAGAGCGGCTTTGCAGCCACAGCGCAAAATCCTTCCGTCCCGCCTTCCACAGGGCATGTGACAGCCGCCACGTCTGGATGGCGTGAAAACCCTTGAAATAGAGCAGCGGATCGATCAGCCGCGTGCAGGCGGGGTCGCGGTCCACCACCGCCAGAATATCGGCGCGGAAGGCTTCGCCAAAGGCGGGGTCAGCGCCGATGAATTCATTATAGGCATGGGCGATCAGTTCGCCTGGCATTTCGCGGTGGTGCAGGCGGGTGGCAAGGCGGTGGACGACGGCCTGTTCCAGCGTCTCGTGATGCAGCACGTTGGCAAGCGCCAGACCCGTCATTTCCGGCTCCCGCCGCATCATCTCTTCGGCCTCAACGCGAATGCGGGAGAAGACCGGATCGGTTTTCCCAAGGCCGATGATTTTGGCGCTGGATTGGGAGGTAGCAGCCATGGAGGGTCCTCGCGGAAAAATGCAGCGGACGTGGCTGCTGTGTCGAGATTACAATATGGGTCTGCAAAACGCAAAAGCCAGGGAATTGCAGAGGCGGTCGCTGACCGCCTCTGGACAGCCCGGTATCAGCCAGGCTTGCAGGTTAAGTCCCGCAAAAGGCGGCCAGCCAACGCCTCTACAGCAACTTTACCCCTAAAGCCTCCAGCACGCGCCAGTATCCGGGCCAGGTCTTGGCGACGCAGCCAGGGTCAAGGATGGTGATGCCGCTGATTTTCAGGCCGGCCAGCGCAAAGCTCATGGCGATGCGATGGTCGGCATAGGTTTGGATGCGCGCGGGCAGGTGCTGGCCAGCCAAAGCGGGGTCGGAGGCCACCAGCAGGTCATCGCCATCCTCAACGCCAAGGCCGGGGCGGATGCGCGCCAGTTCGCACGCCAGTGCCGCCACCCGGTCACATTCCTTCACCCGCAGATTGGCAATGCCGGTGAAGCGCACCGGGTTGTGGTTAAACATTGCCAGCACCGCCATGGTCGGCACCGCATCCTGCATCTGCGAACCCTTGATCACAGCGGGCATATGCGGAAACTGGCGGATGATCTCCCAGGCCCGCGCATCGGGCTGGGTGAACGCGCTGGCCTCGACGCCCAGATCAATCGCGCCACCGGTCAGCACTTGCGCTGCCCACAGATAAGTGGCGGCGGAAGCGTCCGGCTCAATCTGGAAATCCGCCGCGTGGTAGCCGGTGGATTTTACCCGCCACAGCGAGGGGTCGGGCTGCTCCACTTGCGCCCCAAACGCCTTCATCGCCGCCAGCGTCAGGTCAATATAACCGCGTGCCCCAATATCGGGGCCGGTCAGCGCCACTTCCACGGGGCCGGTGCCGCAGGCCGCGACCATCAGCAGGGCCGAAACATACTGGCTCGACAATCCGCCGTCGATCTCCACCCGGCCGCCGCCCAATCGGCCTTTGCCGTGGATCGTTACCGGCGGGCAGCCGGTGGGCGCGGAAATATCGACGCCAATGGAGCGCAGGGCGGTTACCAGCGGCTGAATCGGACGCTTTTGCATGTGCGCATCGCCATCCACGATGGCGATACCGTCAATCGTCGCAGCGGCAGCGGTGAGGAAGCGGGTGGCGGTGCCGGCATTGCCCAGAAACAGCGGCGTCGCGGGCGCGCGCAAGGTGCCGGTGCTGGTGATGGTGAAGCTGGTATCGTCCGGCTCCTTCACCTCGACGCCCATCGCCCGCAGGGCCTCCGCCATGTAGCGCGTGTCGTCGCTTTTCAGCGCGCCGGTCAGGCGGCTGGTGCCGCTGGCCAAAGCGGCCAGCAGCAGCGCCCGGTTGGTGATCGATTTGGAGCCAGGCGGTGAAGCTTTGCCGCGCAGGGGGTGGGCGGGCGGCACAAGGGTGATCTGGGCAGGCATTTCGTTCACCGGAACATCCTTCGGCATCATGGTTCAAAAGCTCTCGTCCGGCGCATCCAGAAACTGCAAAACTCCGGCTTTGAACCCGGCATCGCCCACCGCGCGGTTATGGTCGCGGCCTTCAATGTCGAGCACATGGGCATGGGGCATCAGCGCAGCCAGCGGTCGGGCGGCACCCGAAACCTCGTCCTGCGTGCCGATGGCAACCAGCACCGGCTGGGCAATGCGCGCCAGATCGGCTGCGCCTAATACCTGGCGGGAGCCGCGAATGCAGGCGGCCAGCGCCACCCGGTCGGACCGGTTGGCATCGGCAAAGGCGCGGAACATCCTCTGCACCGGATCGGTGAGGTCGGCCAGTCCGGGTGCTTCCATCGCTGCGGCAATGCCGGGAGGCAGGCCAGCGCCCTCAATCAGGTGGATGCCCAGCCCGCCCAAAACCAGCCGCCGCACCCGCGCCGGTGCCGCCAGCGCCAAATGGGCAGATATGCGTGCACCCATGGAATAGCCGATGACATCGGCCTGCCAGATGCGCAGATGGTCCATCAGGGCCAGCACATCGGCCGCCATAATGCTGGATGAATAATCAGCGGGATCATGCGGCTTGGCGCTTTCGCCATGGCCGCGATTGTCGGGGGCAATCACCCGCCGCCCGCTTTGGAGCAGGGTGCGGACCCAGCCGGTATTGACCCAGTTGACCTTGTGCGTCGAGGCAAAGCCGTGCACCAGCACCACAGGTGGCTCCAGCACCGGCCCCTCCGGCCTTTCGTCGATATAGGCGATTTCAACCTGGGCGGAGGTAAAGAACAGCATCGGGTTTCCGTCAAAAGCGGCAATTGGGCACGGTCCATCCGCAACAGGCATCTACACAAAGGCTTTGCGCCTCTCTATACAGGTCGCAACAGACAGCGGGAACAGCCATGGCCGACCATTCGACGCCTCACTACCACAACCAGCCCGGCCTCGCACAGGTGCGTGTCGGCGCGCGCGAATTCATGTGCATCGGCGCGCTGCCGCCGTTCGACCATCCCCATATTTTTATCGATATGGGGGCGGGCGCTGATGCCATCTGCCCCTATTGCTCGACGCATTTTGTCTATGATTCTGCCCTTCACGGCCATGCCGATCCGGCGGAATGTGAATACCAGGCGGACGCCTGACCATTCC
>JAYVYA010000030.1:0-11079 GCA_043784745.1 Hyphomicrobiales bacterium | reverse complement strand
CAGCAGCACATCGGTCAGCGCCTGCAATTCGGTTCTGGTATAGGCGGCGCCCGACGGATTGGACGGCGAGTTCAGCACCACCCATTTGGTGCGCGGCGTAATCGCCTGGTCCAGCGCCTCGGCCTGCAGCTTGAAGCCATGTTCCATCGTGGTGTGCACAATGACGGGCGTGCCGCCGCACAGCAGCACCATTTCGGGATAGGAGACCCAATAGGGCGCGGGAATGAGGACTTCATCGCCCGGATTCATCGTCGCCATGAAGGCGTTGAACAGGATTTGCTTGCCGCCGGTGCCGACAATGGTCTGTGTGGCCCTGTAGTCCAGTCCGTTCTCGCGCTTGAATTTCTTCGCAATCGCCTCGCGCAGCGGCATGATGCCGAGCACGGGCGGATACTTGGTCTCGCCACGCTCAATCGCCGCAATCGCCGCCTTCTTGATATTGTCGGGCGTATCGAAATCCGGCTCGCCGACAGAGAGCGAGATGACATCGCGCCCCTGCGCCCTTAAATCGCGTGCCTTCTGCGTCACCGCAATGGTGGCCGAGGGTTTTACGCGGGACAAGGCATCGGCGATGAAAGCCATGAGTGAGTGCTCCTAAGCTGGATTTATGGCGTTTTAGGGGAGGTGGCGCGCCGGTGCAAGGGTTTGCATGCCGATGGCTGCGTCCTGCATCAAAACCTGGTGTCCTTTATCACCATTCCACCCGCAATTCCTCCACTTGCCGGAAATGATAGGTGTCGCGGTAGCGCGGCACGCCGGCCAGACGAAGGCCCGGCAGGCGGGCGAACAGGATGGGCAGGGCCACTTCCAGCTCCAGCCGCGCCAGCGGGGCACCAAGGCAAAAGTGGATGCCGGTGCCAAAGCTGGTGTGCAGGTTGGGCGTGCGGGCGGGATCGAACCGGTCCGGCTGCGGAAACCTTGCCGGATCGCGGTTGGCGGCACCCAGCAGCAGGCCAATCTTGTCCCCCAGCCGGAAATCCATGCCGTTCCAGGCAAAATCGGCCAGCGCATAGCGTGTAAACAGGTGCAGCGGCGCGTCAAAGCGCAGAATTTCCTCAATGCAGGCTGGCGCGGACGCAGCACCCGCAAATACAGCGGCGGTATCCACCTTGTTTTCCAACAACGCTTTCACGCCATTGCCAATGGCGTGCACGCTCGCCTCATGGCCAGCATTGAGCAGCAGCACGCAGGTTGCCACCATCTCGTCCTCGCTGAGCCTGCCCCCGGCACTTTCCGCCGCAATCAGGGCGCTCAACAAGTCATCGCGCGGCATGTGCCGCCTTTGATGGATCAACTCCCGCAAACACGCAGCAAACTCCCGCGCGGCCGCATTGGCTCTGGCCTCAATCTCCGTCGAGCGGCGAAACTGGTAGACCGCCACCATGGCGTGCGACCAGTCCAGCAAATCTGGTGCGCGCTCCACCGGCACACCAATCAGTTCTGCGATTACCGTCACCGGAATCAGCGTGGCAAACGGGTCCAGCAAATCCGTGCGCCCGGCCCGCTCAAACCCGTCAATCAACCGGTGCGCCAGCGCCGCAATCATCGCGCGCAAAGGCTCCACCCGCCGCGTCACAAAGGCCCGGTTAACCAGGCCGCGCAACCTGGTGTGGGCGGGCGGCTCCAGTTCCAGCAGCGAATAGCGCTCCAGCGCGTCAAAATCGGCCAAAGCCGGATCAGGCTCCGGCCAGCTCATTTCGGCACGGCTGGCGACATGCAGGATTTGCCGCCCGAACCTCGGCTCGCGCAAAACCGCGCTCACGCCATTGTGCGAAGCAACGCACCAATGGCCATATTGCTGCGAGAAAAATACCGGCATTTTCGCGCGGATTTCCGCATAGGCCGCATAGGGATTTTGCACAAAGCCGGGATCGCGCGGATCAAGATCGACCAGCCGTTTTGCGGCATCAATCCGCATCAGCCGATGATCTTGCCCAGCCAGCCTTTTTTCTTCGGCTCGCCCTCAACGGCCTCAATCTGCGGCCCGAGAATCTCGCCGAATTTGGCAAAGAAATCGCCGGCGAGCTTTTTGGCGGTGGCATCGATCAGCCGGGAGCCCAATTGTGCCAGCTTGCCGCCGATTTGCGCATCCACGGTGTAATGCAGGATGGTCGCATCCGGCCCGTCCGCTTCCAGCGTCACCTTGGCACCGCCCTTGGCATAGCCCGCAACCCCGCCCGAGCCTTCGCCGCTGATGGTGTAGCCCTTGGGCGGATCAAGGTCGGACAAGGTGATTTTGCCGCTGAACGATGCCTTCACTGGGCCAATTTTCAGCGTGACCTTGGCCGTCATGTCGGTTGGCGAAGTCTTTTCAATGGTTTCGCAGCCCGGAACACATTGCTTCAGAATTTCGGTATCATTCAGCGCCGCATAAACCTTTTCGCGCGACGCCTCGATCCGTTGCGAGCCATTCATATCCATTGCAGCATCCTCCCGCAGAAATCTTGTGGCGCAACTTTGCGGGCGGGTGCGGCCAAGGTCAATAGCACCAAATCAGGAAGGCAGTTGCGGGCGGAGTTTTGCTCTGGATTGACAATATGAAAGTTGATAACTAAAGTTATCACATGGTTATCGTCCGCCAAACCCTGATCTTCTCGAAATGGCTGGACAGATTGCGTGACGACCGCGCGGTGTTGCGCATTCAGGCACGGATTGATCGAATTGCGTGTAGATTACGGGCCGGGATACAGAGTCTATTTTGCCCGGCGCGGGACGGAAATTGTGCTGCTCCTATGCGGCGGCGACAAGGATAGCCAAGTTTCCGGTATCGCCAGAGCCAAAGCACTTGCAAAGGAATGGAACGATGGCGCTTGAAACCAGACCATGGGATCCAGCCGAGCGGCTAACCAGCCCGGCGGCCATTGCGGCCTATCTCGAAGCCATATTCGAGGACGGTGACCCTGGCCTGATCACACACGCGCTTGGGGCCGTTGCCCGCTCGCGCGGCATGTCGCAACTGGCACGCGATGTTGGCGTATCGCGCGAAGCCCTTTACAAGAGCCTGACGGCGGATGGCGATCCGAAGCTTTCAACTTTTCTGGGCGTGATGAAGGCATTGGGACTGAAGATTGTTGCCCAAGCCGCATAAACGCTCGATAACAAAGGGCATTTGCTCGTTGAAACAGGATTAGCGCATGTCCGTCGAGTGGATGCCGTTATTCGTCCTTCCAAATATTGAGCTAAAATCTGCGATCGGTTGCGACATTGCGGCGCTCGTCCCCGCGAACGATCATCGCATTGCAGCCCTCAAGCGCACGCACCCCATGTTCAAGCGTTTCCTCAACCGCTTTGCTGACAACTTCGGGCAAAAGTTTGAGCCTGCCGTGCTCATCCGAGCCACCACCGCACCATCGAAATTTCGGGAAGTTGGGGCACCGGCAAGCTTCCGCGATCTAGTCGCGCTCTCGGTGATCACCCACGGGCGGGCTCTGGAACTTGTGCGCCCCCGCCGGGATCGTGTCCGCTTCGGTGAAACTTTCGCGATCTACCCTTGGATGCTTGACCGAAACTACGAAGATTTAATCGGCAAAACACCGGCTATCCTCGGCATACATATGGTTTCCAGCTTCAAAGGCCAATCGTCGCCAGCCCTGGCCCGCACACCTGTCGGCCGAAGGGATATCGACCAGCCCCTGTTTGACGCGCTCATGGCACGTTGGCTTCGACACTATGAAGCAGAACAGCCCGAATGGGCAGACGTTGCGCTGATGCGCTCGCTCAATATGGCGTATCAGGCGTCGCTTATGCCGGGCGGGACAGATACGACGTTCTACGATGTCGGGCGCGTCGTCGCCCTCTGGGTCAGCGCCTTCGAAATCCTCGTGCATCCTGGCGGAGAAGGCCGAGCCAATCGGGACAAGGTGTTCGATTTGATCGAGCAGACGCCATGGGCAATCCAGGACAGCGGCAAGCCCGCATACGATACGGGCAGCAAAAACAAAGTGAAACGCACCTTGGCGTCTTGGCTCTACCAAAAGCTCTACGATTGCCGAATCGACTTCCTCCACGGCAACCCGGTCAAGCACAGCACGCTCTTCTTTGATAGTTCACCGCATTCGATCATCCAGTATGCCGCTCCACTCTACCGTATCGCCTTGACTGCATTCTTGCCATTAACTTGCGACAGGCCCAAACCATCGGTGGGCGATACAGATTATTACGGTGCTTATTTAGCCAATCGCCTGGAGTTCAGAGAACCTCAAAAAAACGCTGAGAAGGCGCTGCTCACCGCGCAGCCGCCGTCCGACTGAACCGCCCAAGAATTACCGGAGACGGGTTGAATTGAGTTATTCTGCCATGGCGATATTGTCCATTGCAGCATCACCGGATTGCCCGCAGAACAACCCCGCCCCTTCACAACTCCGCCCCTCGCGACCACATTTGCGCAAACCCTCTCGACCGCAAACTGCATATCTCACCGGCGTCAATCGATCTTGCGCCGTTTGGCGGCCTTGTAGACCTCGTTGCGTTCGCGTTTGCCCACTGCAACGACCAGAATCAGCAGGTCGCGATCCCTGACCTGATAGACAAGGCGGTAACCGGCATTGCGAAGCTTGATCTTGTAACGCTCCTTGACGCCATGAAGGCGCGCCGACGGAATTTTCGGGTTCTGCAAGCGCTCTTCAAGCTTGGTCCTGAACTGCTCTCGCGTCACACTGTCGAGCCTGCGCCATTCCTTCAGAGCCTCGTCCAGAAAGGCAAGCTCATAGGTCATCCAGCGAGACCCTATGAATAGCCTGGCCCTCCCGCGCATCGGCAATGGCGTTGAGTTCCATATCTTCAAGCCGCTCCAGCATCGCCTCATAGGCTAACGCCGGCACGCAATAGAATGCCGGTTCGTTGCGGTTGAGGATGACGACGGGAAAGCCCTCGCCGGCGGCAACGGTGCCCATGGGGTTCTTTTTGAGCTCGGAAACGCTCGCCGTCGTCATCGCATGGATTTGGTTCGTCATTAGAAATACTCCTTAACAGCACTCTAAATAGCACTTCCAACAGGTCTTTCAATCCCTTTGGCAAAGACAGCTCCATGGCTACAAAACGCCGCGCTGGAGGTTTCCATCCATTTCGGAACACACCGCCGCTTCACAACCGCGTGCCGGGCGGTCACATTCGCGCAATCCCTCTCGACCATATACATTCATGTCTATAAGCCGTTTCGGGCGTGAAGCGCATGATAGGAGCAGCAATTTGCAAATTGCCATGATCGGATCAGGGTATGTCGGCCTTGTGTCGGGGGCCTGCCTTGCGGATTTCGGCCATTCGGTCATCTGTGTCGACAAGGACAGCGACCGCATCACCCTCCTGCAAAACGGCGTCATGCCGATCTATGAGCCTGGCCTTGCCGCGCTGGTTGCCACCAATGCCGAAGCCGGGCGGCTGTCCTTCACCCTGGACCTGGCAGCGGCGGTCGCGGGGGCCGAAGTGGTGTTCATTGCCGTCGGCACCCCCTCGCGCCGGGGCGACGGCCATGCCGACCTGACCTTTGTCCATGCCGCCGCCGCCGAAATTGCCAGCGCCCTCTCGGGCTACACGGTTATCGTCACCAAATCGACCGTCCCCGTCGGCACGGGCGATGAGGTCGAGCGCATCATCCGGCAATTGCGGCCCGATGCGGAATTTTCCGTGGTTTCCAACCCCGAATTCCTGCGCGAAGGGGCCGCGATCAGCGATTTCAAGCTGCCTGACCGGATCGTGCTCGGCACCGACGATCCCCAGGCCCGCGAAATCATGACCGAAGTCTACCGCCCGCTCTATCTTAACCAGGCCCCGCTGATGTTTACCGGGCGGCGCACGTCGGAACTGATCAAATATGCCGGCAATGCCTTTCTGGCCACCAAAATCACCTTCATCAACGAAATTGCCGACCTGTGCGAAAAGGTCGGGGCCAATGTGCAGGAAGTGGCCAGGGGCATCGGCCTTGACAACCGCATCGGGGCCAAATTCCTCAATGCCGGACCGGGCTATGGCGGCTCGTGCTTTCCCAAGGATACCCTCGCCCTGATCCGCACCGGTCAGGAAAACGGCGCGCCGCTGCGCATTGTCGAGACGGTGGCGCAGGTCAACGACGCCCGCAAGCAAGCCATGGCTGCCAGGGTGATTGCCGCTTGCGGCGGCTCGGTGGCGGGCAAGACCATTGGCATTCTCGGCCTTGCCTTCAAGCCCAGGACCGATGACATGCGCGACGCGCTCTCGCTGGTGCTGGTGCCCGCGCTGATCGCCGCCGGTGCCCGTGTGCAGGCCTATGATCCGGAAAGTATCGAACAGGCCAAAACTTTATTGGGCGATGTTGCGTATAGCGCCAATGCCTATGCCTGTGTGGAAGGGGCCGATGCCTTGGTAATCCTGACCGAATGGGAACAATTCCGCGCGCTGGACCTGAACCGGATGAAACAGGCGATGCGCGGCAATGTGCTGGTGGACCTGCGCAACATCTACCGGCCCGAGGAAATGGCGCGGCACGGCTTTGTCTATTCATCGGTTGGGCGCGGAGGAAAACCTTGATGAGTTTTGCCAATTTTACCCTGCCGCGCCCGTGGGCCGACCGAACAGGACGCTTTTCCGCCCTCAAGCTTGCCTGCTTCGTGCTGTGCATCGCGCCCGGCCTTTGGGTGCTATGGCAGTTTTTTTCTGGTGAGTTTCCCGTCCGCCCGGTGACGGAACTGATCCACCGCATGGGCGACTGGGCCATGCGTTTTCTCATTGCCACACTGGCCATCACCCCGCTGCGCCGCGCCGCGCAATATCCCAGGCTGGTCAATATCCGCCGGATGCTCGGACTGACGACACTGGCCTATGCCGCCATTCATTTCAGCCTCTACATCACCGACCAGAAATTTGATCTGTTGCATGTGGCGGCGGAGATCGGGCTGCGCTTCTACCTCACCATTGGCTTTATTGGCTTTTGCGGCCTTTGCACCCTGGGCTGGACGTCAACGGACGCAGCCATCCGCGCGATGGGTGCCTTGCGCTGGAACCGGCTGCATTCCCTCGTCTACCCGATTGCCGTGCTGGCGCTTGTCCATTTCGCCCTGCAATCCAAGCGCGATGTTACGGAAGCCATGACATTGATGGGCCTGTTCATCCTGCTGATGCTGGCCCGCCGCGTCGATGGCAAAGGCACCGCCTCGCCCTGGGTCCTGATGGCGCTCGCCCTTGGCTCGGGCGTGCTCGCAGCGCTGGCGGAAGCCAGCTGGTATGGCGTGGCCAGCGGCATCGACCCCTGGCGCGTGCTGGCCGCCAATTTGGACTGGGAAATGCTGCCCCGCCCCTGGGTCTGGGTCGCCGCCGCCGGGCTGGTTCTGGCCGGGCTGCGGGCATGGCGCGGCGTGAAGGCAAGCGGGCGGGCCCGGGGCCGGGCGGAAGCCGGGAGCGCGGCTTAGGTGACATCCACGAAAGCCATACCCGCGCTTTTATAACAACCTGATTGCATTCATCTGCCGCATATATTCGTCTTGCGAGAGGATATTTCCACGCTGGAGGTCAGCCAGCCCTTTATCCACATCGGGCTTCAGCCATGCCAAATCATCCTCTTCAAACTCGCGCTCGGCAATCCGCTCGTCCAGCAATTGCAGAGCGGCTGCCTCAACCGATTCAAAATCACCCTCCGCTACGCGGGCTTGCAGCCAATTTTCCTGAGAGGGGCGCAGAATGATTGTCATAGAGCGATTTGTAATATAAAATTTTGCAGGTTTACAGATAAATTTGCAATGCTGTCTCTGATCCGCCGATTGGCTGATTTTATATATTGTGTTCCCGGAGCCCAGCCATGAACATGCACCTGCCCGGCAAACCCCTCATCACCCGCGCCGCCGAAGGTCTGTCCCGCCGGGTCTTCACCGTGAAGGACGTCCTGCGGATGCAGCGCACCGGCATTATCGGACCGGACGAAAAATTCGAGCTGGTCGAAGGGGAGATCGTGCCAATGCAATCGAAAACCCATGTGCATGAGCTGATCAAGTCAGACATAAATCTCAAGCTCGCCCGCGCCTTGCCGGACCACCTCTGGCTTGGCATCGAAAGTTCGATGTATCTGTCCGACCGCACCATTCTTGAACCCGACCTCGTCGTTTACAAGCGCGGCCTCAAGCTGGAGACGATCCGGGGGACGGACATCATCCTCGCCATTGAAGTCGCGCTGACCACGTTTGCCTATGACCGCGGCCTGAAGGCCTCGCTCTATGCCCGCTATGGCGTGCAGGAATTATGGGTGATTGACGCCAGAAAGCGCCGGACTTTTGTCCACAAGGCGGCTTCGGCCGATGGCTGGGGCGAAATTGTCGAGCATGGCGCGACGGCGGCGCTGCAATGCACGGCGCTGCCGGGTTTTGAAATGGTGCTGGCGGACGTGTGACCCACAGAGGCGGTCGCTGACCGCCCTGATCGCACATATCTTGCAATTCCATAATCTAGAGCGCGATATGTTTTATCTGAATCACCCGCCACTTCCCTTCTCCCCCTGCGGGAGAAGGTGGCGCAAAGCGCCGGATGAGGGGTATGCGAAGCAGGCTAATTGATTGATCCAAGATCATATTTTGCAATTCGCACGCTGCATCATGCGCTTGGCGCTACCCCTCATCCGGCCCAAGCGGGCCACCTTCTCCCGCAGGGGGAGAAGGAAAGAGCAGCTCAATCTAAACACATCACGCTCTAGCAGGGCACCGGGGCGGTCAGCGACCGCCGTGCACGCCCTTGGGCCCCAGATGCCGCTTGCCCCGCGCCTTGGCCAGCTGCACCTGTTTCTGCCGCTCCCGGGCAGAGGCTTTCTGCGCTGGTGTCAAAAGCCCGGCACAATGCGGGCAGGACACGCCCGCCTCGTAACCGGGGCCTGCCATCTCAGCCTCGTTCAGCGGCATGCGGCAGCCGTGGCACAGCTTCATGCCGGCCACCGCCAGCCCGTGTCCTACCGCCACCCGCTCGTCAAACACGAAGCACGCGCCCTGCCACAAGCTTTGCTCTGGCGGAACCTCTTCCAAATAGTTCAAAATGCCGCCCTTGAGGTGGAACACTTCCTCAAAGCCTTGCGACAGCAGATAGCTGCTGGCTTTTTCGCAGCGGATGCCGCCGGTGCAGAACATCGCCACCTTCCTGTGCCGCGCCGGATCGAGACTGGCCTGCACAAAACCGGGAAACTCGCTGAACGAGGATGTTTTCGGGTCCAGCGCCCCGGCAAAGCTGCCAATCGCCACCTCATACTCATTGCGGGCATCTACCAGCAGCACTGCGGGATCAGAAATCAGCCGGTTCCAGCCGGCGGGATCGACATAAGTGCCGACTTGCGCCAGCGGGTCCGCGTCAGGCGCGCCCAGCGTCACAATCTCCTGTTTCAGCCGGACTTTCAGACGCAGGAAGGGCATTGCTTCGCAAAAGGAAGTCTTGTGCTCCAGCTCCGGTATCGCGCCGATCTGGCGGATGCCCGCCATCACCGCATCCATCGCCCCCGGTTCCCCCGCCAGTGTGCCATTGATCCCCTCTGCGGCCACCAGCAAAATGCCCTTGACGCCGTGCGCATCGCACAAATCCTGCAACGGTTGGCGCAAGCTGGCAAAATGCGGCCAGCGGGCAAATTTGTAAAAAGCGCAGACTTTGAGGGCAGGCATGAGGCAACCGGGTTCACGAAGCTGTGCGGGTTTATGCAATATTGTTGAAGGGCCGAAAACCCGGCAGCCCTTTTTTCATGGTAGAAGCAGGCGTCAATTTTCTTTCTGGCACTCACCTTATGCAGCTTTGGCTCCGGCAAACCAGACTTTTCATCGCCGCTTTCGCCGCCAGCCTCGCGCTGGGCTCGTCTGCGCGCGCACTGTCCGGCGATTGGGCGGCGACGGAACGGGTGGAGGCCCGGCTGGTCAGCGCCGTCGAAGGCACGGGCGACCTGGCAAAACTGCCGCTGGGGCTGGAACTGCACCTGAAACCGGGCTGGAAAACCTACTGGCGCTCCCCCGGCGAGGCGGGCCTGCCGCCCGCGCTCGATTTTGGCGCTTCCGCCAATGTCGCCAGCGCCGCCCTTGCCTACCCTATCCCCCACCGTTTCACTTTGCTGGGCCTCGACACGTTTGGCTACAAGGAGGAGATTGTCCTCCCGCTCGGTCTGGCGGTGCAGCAGCCCGGCCAGCCGCTGGAATTGCTGGCGAAGCTCGACATTCTCGTCTGCGCCGATATTTGCGTGCCGGACACGCTGCAACTGGCGCTGAAAATCCCTGCCGGGGCGGCCATGCCGGGCGCAGAGGCGGCGCTGGTCAACCGTTTTGCGGCGCTGGTGCCGGGCGATGGCCGCGCGGCGGGCCTTGCGATCACGCAGGTCACCACTTCCGGCACCGGCAAGGACGCCGTTCTGGAAATTGCCGCCACCGCCCGCGAGCCTTTCCGCGCGCCCGACATCCTCGCCGAATCGGAGGATGCCAGCTTTGGCCTCCCGGCGATTACCCTGCAAGACAATGGCCATGCCGCCCTGATCCGCGTGCCGGTGCCGCGCGCAGGAAAAACGCCGCTGGTGCTCACGCTGGTGGACGGCGAAAGGGCGGTAGAAGTGCGGCCCGATGTCGTCGCCGCCCCCGCGCCCACTTTGTGGCAGCGGCTGGCCGGGCTGCTGCCAATGCTTGGTCTTGGCCTGATCGGCGGCTTCATCCTCAATTTCATGCCCTGCGTCCTGCCAGTGCTGTCCCTCAAGCTGCTTTCCGTCGTGCGCCATGGCGGGGCCGGGCAGGCGCAGGTGCGCGCCGGGTTTCTGGCGGCGGCGGCGGGTATCCTCACCTCGTTTTTGCTGATCGCGGCGGTTCTGGTGGCGCTGAAGGCGGCGGGGCAGACGATCGGCTGGGGCATCCAGTTTCAGCAGCCGGTGTTCATTGCGATCATGGCCGCGCTGCTGGTGCTGTTTGCCTGCAACCTCTGGGGCCTGTTTGAGGTGGCGCTGTCCTCCGCCCTCACCAACCGTCTGGGCCGGGCGGGGGAAACCGGGCTGGCCGGCCATTTTGCCTCCGGTGCCTTCGCCACCCTGCTGGCCACGCCCTGCTCGGCCCCGTTTCTGGGCACGGCTGTCGGCTTTGCCCTGTCGGGCGGGCCGCCAGAAGTT
Source organism: Hyphomicrobiales bacterium (assembly GCA_043784745.1). Lineage (GTDB taxonomy): Bacteria > Pseudomonadota > Alphaproteobacteria > Rhizobiales > Beijerinckiaceae > JAYVYA01. Next base: position 14 of record JAYVYA010000030.1, on the reverse strand, counting down.
TTTGCCATTTTCAC
>JAYVYA010000029.1:0-2625 GCA_043784745.1 Hyphomicrobiales bacterium | reverse complement strand
TGCCGCTGGACGGCGTAGCTGTGCGGGTGGCGGACCCGGAGACGGGCAGGCATTTGGCCACGGATGAAATCGGGGTGATTGAGGTCAAAGGCCCCAACGTCTTCAAAGGTTATTGGAAAAACCCCGAAAAGACCGTCGCTGAATTCCGTCCGGACGGTTTTTTTATCACCGGCGATCTCGGCAAGCGCGATGCCCAAGGCTATTACCATATTGTGGGGCGCGGCAAGGACCTCATTATCACCGGCGGATTCAACGTCTATCCCAAAGAGGTCGAGAACGAGATCGACGCGCTGCACGGCGTGGTCGAGAGCGCCGTCATTGGCGTGCCGCACAGGGATTTTGGCGAAGCGGTGGTAGCGGTTGTGGTGGGCGATGCGGCTTTGGATGTGAAAGCCATGCTGGCAGCGCTGGACGGAAGGCTGGCAAAGTTCAAGCTGCCAAAGAAGATTGTGGTGGTGGCAGAGCTGCCGCGCAACCCGATGGGCAAGGTGCAGAAGAATGTTTTGCGGGAGACGTACAAGGGGGTGCTGGGGCAGGAATCTGCCAATGGAAAGTGATAATTTGCGATGAGGAAAAGCTGCAAAACTGATTGAACGGATTGCGTGACAACCCTCCGGTCATCCGCCCCAGTTGACATCCGCCAGCACCTCTTCCGTATGCTCCCCCAAAGCCGGAGCCGGACGTGGCGCGGCAGTGGGCGCGCCGTCAATCATCACGCCGCTCCTTAACCCCGGCGACGTGCCGCCTTCGGCGCGAGCATTGGGAATGTCCAGTTTGATTCCACGCGAAATTACCTGCGGGTCGGCAAATACCTTGGCCATGGTGTTGATCGGTCCTGCGGGCACGCCGGCCTCGTCCAGTTGCGGCAACAACTCCGCCCGGCCAAATTGGCGCGTCAAATCATGCAGCAGGCGGGTGATCTCCGCCCGGTTGTTGACCCGGTCGCGGCTCTGGGCGAAGGCTGGATTGTCGGCCAGCTCCGGCGCGCCCAGCACCGCCACCAGCTTGCGGAACTGTCCGTCATTGCCGCAGGCGATGATGATATTGCCGTCCGCCACCGGGAAAACATCATAGGGCACGATATTGGGGTGGCCATTGCCGAGGCGCTGCGGCTCCTTGCCGGAAACAAAATAATTCATCGCCTGATAGCCAAGCACGCTGATTTGCGTGTCCAGCAGGGCGCAATCCACATAAGCTCCCGCGCCCGTCGTCGCCCGCCGGATCAGCGCCGCCTGCACCGCATTGGCGGCATAGAGGCCGGTGAAAATATCGGCAATGGCAATGCCCGATTTCATCGGCGCGCCATCCGGCTCCCCCGTGATCGACATCGCCCCGGCCATGCCCTGAATCATGAAATCATAGCCGGCGCGCGGCGCGTAGGGCCCGGTCTGGCCAAAGCCGGTGATGGAGCAATAGACCAGGCGCGGGTTGATTTTTTTCAGGCTTTCATAGTCGAGGCCGTATTTCGCCAGCCCGCCAACTTTAAAGTTCTCGATCAGCACATCGGCATGGGTGGCGAGCCGGCGCACCAGGGCCTGCCCCTCCGGCGTCTCGAAATCCGCCTCAATGCTGCGCTTGCCGCGGTTGCAGCCATGGTAATAAGCCGCGCCCAGATTTTCGCCATTGACGCCCTCGACAAACGGCGGACCCCACTGGCGCGTGTCATCCCCCGCGCCCGCCCGCTCCACCTTGACCACATCCGCCCCCAGATCCGCCAGCAATTGCCCGGCCCAGGGACCGGCGAGGATGCGGGCGAGTTCGAGCACGCGGATATTGGCGAGGGGGGGAGAGGACATGGGGGCTTTGCAGTTTGATTTCCCGGGGCTTGTACCGGATACTAGCGATCCATCAACAAGGTGCCAACCCATGGTTCAACCCCGCCAGAGTGACCCTCGCATGAGTGCGGAAGATTTCATGCGCTGGTACGATTTGCAGCCTGAGGGGAAGCGCTGGGAATTGCTGGAAGGCCATGTCTACGAGATGCAATCGGAGCGGCTGGCACATGCGGAAACCAAACAAAGAATAGTCGAGCGGCTTCGCCGCCATATCAGCGCACTGGGCTTGCCCTGCCAGGCGCTGGGCGATGGCATGGCTGTCAAAGTGGATGATGACGTCATATTTGAGCCCGATGTTCAGGTACGCTGCGGACAGCCGTTGCCTGGAAACACGACCCTTATCCTTGATCCCATGATTGTTGTTGAGGTGGCCTCGCCTTCAACCCAGCGGATTGATGCGCTGGTCAAATATACGCTTTATTTTCGCAACCCGAACATTATCCACTATCTGATCGTCATCCCGCCGGACAAGGCCGTGATCCATCACCAGCGTCTTGCAAGCGGCGAGATTGTCGGTCGCAACTACCGGGGTGGAATTATCCGGTTTGATCCGCCGGGAATTGAGTTGAATCTGGATGAGGTGCTGACGTAAGTGCCGGGGCGGGGATTCGCCGGTATCAAGCGCCCGCCGCCGCCTCCACTGCCCCAAACATCCTTACAAAATTCCCCCCCGCCAGCTTCCGCAAATTGCGCCCGCTCCATCCCCGCCCGATCAATTCCGCGAAAATTCCCGGAAAGCACGCGGCGTCTTCCAGCCCCGGTCCCTGCGGCCCGCCGAAGAAGTCCGAGC
>JAYVYA010000028.1:0-5860 GCA_043784745.1 Hyphomicrobiales bacterium | reverse complement strand
CCGGCTATCTCGCGACGATTTCCCTGATGAATGCGGCGGTTGGCGTGGCGACGGCCTTGGCCATGTGGGCATGCGGCCTTGGCGATCCGGTGCTGTGGGGTGCCATGGCGTTTCTCCTGAATTTTATTCCAATCATTGGCCCCTTGCTGGGCGTCGCGATCTTTTTCATCGCTGGCGTGGCAGCCTTGCCGTGGCCCTTTCCCGCACTCGCCCCCGCCATAGTATATTTGCTGATTCATATAGCCGAAGGGGAAGTTATCACTCCCCTGCTGCTGGCGCGGCATTTCTCGCTCAATCCCGTCCTCATCATCTTGAGTCTGCTGTTCTGGGATTTTCTGTGGGGAACGCCGGGCGCGGTTCTCGCGGTGCCGCTGCTGGCAACTTTCAAGATTTTTGCCGACCGGATCCAGCCCTTGCAGCCGCTGGGGCATCTCATCGGATCGTAGAGGCAGAGGCTGAATCCAGCACGTGGCGCGACCAGATTGAGGGATCGTGGGCATGGAACAAATCTGCGGCTGCACCGTTAGTTTGCCAGGATTCCGGAGCTGCCGGAAACCGCACTTGAAATTCAGGAGGGCATTATGAATGGTATCGTCTATCTCGTCGGACTGGTTGTCATTGTCCTGGCAATCCTGTCGTTCCTCGGCCTCCATTAATCCAGCAGGATGTTCCGCCGGATTTGTTCCGTAGCTCAGGGAGAACAACAATGACAATGCTTGACCCGGTACGCAAAACAGCCACAGCAGACATAGCTGTGGCGCGCTCAGCCACCTACGCCGACTGGAGCGCGATCATTGCCGGTGCGATCATCGCGGCGGCCCTTTTCACCTTGCTGACGACATTTGGCGCCGCCATCGGGCTCTCCGCCACTTCCGTCGTCTCCGGTCGTGGCCTCTCGGCGAGTGCGCTGGCGGTGGCGAGCGGATTGTGGCTGCTGTGGATCAGCATCTCCAGTTTCATGGTGGGGGCCTATATTGCCGGGCGGCTGCGCCACCACGACGCGGATGCAACCCCGCATGAGGCCGAGGTGCGCGATGGGGCCCATGGCCTTGTAATCTGGGCGCTCGGAACATTGCTGATTGGCTGGTTGGCCATCGCCTCCGTTTCCGGAATTGCCAGGGGTGCGGCGGGCATTGCCGCCACTGGCGCAGCTGCCACCGGCGGCATTGCACAAAAGCTGGCGGAAATGTCGGATCCGATGGCCAGTATCATGGATCGTCTGATGCGCTCGCCCGCCGCCAACGCGCCGGCTCCTCCTGCCAATGCAGCCGCACCCGACGCATCGCGGCAGGAGATGATGCGCATGCTGTCATCTGCTGTTACGTCTGGCACCATGGCACCAGATGACAAGACCTACCTGGCCAGCCGTGTTGCCGCAGCCACAGGGATTCCGCTGCCCGAAGCAACAACGCGGATCGACGAAGCGCAGCGCACGTTAGCTGAATTGGCCGCAAAGGCCAAGGACGCGGCGGAATCCGCCCGTCGCATCGGGGTGCTGGTCGGCTTTTTGACAGCGGCCTCCCTGATGGTCAGCGCGGCGGCGGCCTGGTGGGCAGCCACAATGGGCGGCAAGCATCGCGACGAAGGCACGGACCTCAGTCACCTGGTTTCCTGGCGCTAGGCCAGGATTTGGGCGCAAATCAATCAACAGGAGGCTAACATGGGAAGAGGCATATTGCTGTGGATGCTGGGTGTTCCAATCCCGATCATTATCTTGCTGGCATTGTTTCACCGCTAATGAATTTTCGAGGATAATCGGCAACCCAACACATGAGGTGATGCGATGGACAAACAGGCGAACAAGCAGGGCCAGCAGCCCGAAGTTCTCGCCGGACTGGCAGTTGCGGCCAAAGCCGGGGGCAAGAAGCCAGACTCGGAAGGTTTGACGGCAACGGCGGCCACCGCTCCCAAACCGGTACGGCAGGCGGACCAGGTTGACGCCGCCACCAAAGTCCTCCGGGAAGGCGCGACCGGGCGTGATCAGGGTGCGGAAGCGGCGGTGGCGAAATTGCCGGATCGGACCCGGACCGGCCCCGTGAAGTAACAAGACAGGGGGGGACGGCGTTGAGCCGTCCCCTTTTTCACATCTGGAGTCCTTTTTCACATACGGAGTTCTCGCCTGCCGGTCGGACGCAGCCTATTTGGCTTTTTGTTTCTGGCCATCCAGCGCTTTTTTGGCCTTGACGACTTCCGGCATCGGGGAAGGCTCGCCGCCGCCCATGCCTTCGCCCTCGGCGCGCTCCAGCGCTTCGGCATCCACCTTCCACGTTTCCAGCGCTTCGGCTTTCTGGCCTTTGGTCAGGGTCTGGTCTTTCACCACTTCAGCGGGCTGGTCGTAATGACGCGCCGGGCTGTCGGTCTTGGCGGGTTTTTCGGCATCCACCGGTATATTTGCCATAGGGGCCTCCTGTTCATGGACCGGGCTGGTCCGCTTCACCCTTCCACAACGCCGTCCTGTCCCCGCTGTTCCGCGCCAGCCCGAATGGCGGTGGCTGCAATCAATGTTGCGGCGGCATGCAACCGATTGCCCCGCTGGCGCGTTGATCCCCGCGCTAGCTGACAGAAGCGCCCGATCACCAGTCACAGGAGGGGTATTCTGCTCGACAATCTGTGGAAACCTGCGCTCTTTCAAAGAGCACGCGCGGCTTGGGAAGGCCCGGCCATCATCCGCGAAGAATTGTTCGGCATGGAGCGCCTGGAGGCGCATGCCCGCAGCCTGTCTCTTGCCCAACCTGTGACGTCGCGCGGCGGCGGTTCGAGGTCGCTTTCGGCCCGGCTGGCTGCCAACGGGGAGGCTTTGCGTCTGGCCTACCGGGCCATTTGCCAGGGTGCTGCGCAGGGCCATGCCATCACCCCGGCTGCCGAATGGCTCATCGACAATTACCACTTGGTGGAAAAGCAGTTTCAGGAAGTCAAGTCAGATCTGCCTGCGGGCTATTACCGGCAGCTCCCGACATTGGCTACAGGCCCGTTTGCTGGCTATCCCCGCATCTTTGGGGTGGCATGGGCGTTTGTCGCCCATACCGACAGCCGGTTTGACGTTGACATGCTGCGGCGCTTCATTCTGGCCTACCAGGAGCAGTTTCCGCTGACGATCGGTGAACTCTGGGCGCTTTCGATCACGCTGCGGATTATCCTGGTGGAGAACCTGCGCCGCGTCGGCGACCTGATTGTGCAGAACCGCAATGACCGCAAAACGGCTGATGATGTCGCCAACCGGTTGCTTGGCACGCAATCCAGCAAGCCCGAACCGATCCCCGCTGTCCTGCATGAACGGGAAAATGCCCATGTCTCCGAAGCCTTTGCTGTGCAGCTGCTGTTACGCCTGCGCGACCAGGATGCGCGCATCATCCCGGCGCTGACCTGGCTGGAGGAGCGTCTGGCCGCCCGTGGCATGACCGCCGATGAAGTGGTCAGTGACGAGCACCGGCGGCAGGGTGCGGCGACGGTCACGGTCAGCAATATCATCAGCAGCCTGCGGATGATCTCGCATGTCGACTGGGCCGATTTGTTCGAAAGCATGAATCTGGTTGACGGCGTGCTCGGTCGCGATCCGGACTTTGCCGGGATGGATTTTGCCACCCGCAATCTCTACCGCAGTGCCATCGAGGAAATCGCCAGAGGTTCGCACAGCACCGAAATCGCCATAGCCGAAAAATCGGTGGATATGGGCGGGGAAAACGGCCCGGGTCACTGCCTGATCGGACCCTGCCGGAAGCAGCTTGAGTCCGCCGTGGGGTTTCGTCCCAACCTGACCATTGCGGTCAGGCGGACGGCCCGCTGGCTGGGCCTTGCGGGCTATGCCGGCGGCATCGGTCTGGCCACGGCCGGTTTTCTGGCCGGTGCCCTCTGGGGCCTTGCCAGTGCCGGCGTGCAGCCTGGCTGGCTTTTGGTGGCGGGATTGCTGGCCGCCATACCAGTCAGCGATTCCGCCGTTGGCTTGCTCAATTGCATCATCGCCCATGCGATCAAGCCGCACCTGCTGCCAGCGCTGGAGCTGCGCAATGGCGTTCCGGCGGAGTTGCGCACGCTTGTCGTGGTGCCGACACTGCTGACATCTGCGGCGGCGGTGGCCGAGCAGGTGGAAAACCTTGAAGTTCACCATCTCGCCAGCCCGGAAGGCGAGGTTTACTTTGCCTTGCTGTCAGACTGGACGGACGCGCCAACCGCCGAAATGCCCGCAGATGCTGCCTTGCTAGCAGCCGCAATGGCCGGCATTGCCCGGCTGAACCGGCAATATCCCGCTGGCGCGGCCGGGCCGCGCTTTCTGTTGCTGCACCGGGCCCGCCACTGGAACGAGAGCCAGCGCGCCTGGATTGGCTGGGAGCGCAAACGCGGCAAACTGGAAGTGCTGAACCGGCTGCTGCGCGGAAGGGATAATCACGGATTTCTGGCGCCTGGGACTGGCACACCGGCCTGCCCCGAAAATGTCCGCTACGTCGTTACACTCGATTCGGACACGCGCCTGCCCCGGGAGACCGTAGGCAAACTGATCGGCAAAATGGCCCACCCGCTGAACCGACCGGTGCTGGATGCCGCCGCAGGCAGAATCACCCGGGGCTATGGCGTCATGCAGCCAAGGGTCACCCCCTCGCTGCCGCTGGGAGATGCCGGATCGTTGTTCCAGTTCGCGTTTTCGGGTCAGGCCGGCATAGACCCCTATGCGGCGGCGGTGTCAGATACCTATCAGGATTTGTTTGACGAAGGGTCGTTTGCCGGCAAGGGCATCTATGATGTCGATGCCTTCGACCAGGCGCTCGCCGGGCGGGTGCCGGAATCGGCGATGCTGAGCCATGATCTGTTCGAGGGCATTTTTGCCCGCGCAGCCATGGCATCGGACGTGGAAGTCATCGAAGACTTTCCCGAGCGTTATGACGTTTCCGCCCGCCGCCAGCACCGCTGGGTCCGGGGGGACTGGCAATTGCTGCCATGGATTGCGGGAATGGCGAGCGGCGGAATGGCTGCATCGCCCAGCGCGATTCCGGCGGTCGGGCGCTGGAAGATGCTCGACAATCTGCGACGTTCCCTCTCCGCGCCGATGGCCGTTCTGGCTTTCACGGCAAGCTGGTTTCTCCCCGGTGAGGCTGGGGAAATGTGGACGTTTCTAATGCTGGCGGCCTTGCTGACGCCCGCCCTGATTCCAGTGCTGTGCACTTCGTTTCCGGTGCGTCCAGGCGTGTCCATGCGATTGCATTTAACAGGTCTGGCCATAGACACCGGGCGGCAGGTCATGCACAGCCTTCTGTCTCTGGCGCTGTTGGCCGATCAGGCATGGCTGATGCTGGATGCAATTCTGCGCACCCTGTACCGCCTGTTCGTATCGCGCCGGAATTTGCTGGAATGGGTTTCGCATGCCCAGGTATCGGCAAATTCGGACCTGACGCTGCGCTATTTCTTCACTCGCATGGCAGCGGCTGTCGGCATTGGCTTGCTGACCCTGCTCAGCAGCCTTGCGCCGGGGCATTCAGTCAACGGCCCCGGTCTGCTGCTGGGAGCCCTCTGGATGCTCTCGCCCGCCATTGCCCTGTGGGTGAGCCTGCCCCCGGCACAGGCCGCCGTGCCACTGAAAATGCTGCGGCGCCTGCTGTCTCCGGTTGTGGTACTGTTTGGCCGCGCCGACACCGGTTCAACCAGAAATCTGTCGCCGGAAGCTGATTTTCTGGCCTTGCGCCAGACGGCGCGGCGGACCTGGAGATTCTTTGAAACGTTTGTCACCGCCGCCGACAACATGTTGCCGCCGGACAATTTTCAGGAGACCCCCGCACCCGCTTTGGCCCGCCGGACGTCGCCCACCAATATCGGCCTGTATCTCCTCTCCACCGTCGCAGCGCGCGACTTTGGCTGGATTGGGCTCAACGAC
>JAYVYA010000027.1:0-6315 GCA_043784745.1 Hyphomicrobiales bacterium | reverse complement strand
TGTGGCGCAGGGGGCCGATGTCACCATCGGCTGCCTCGAAGTGCCGCGCGAGGAAGCATCCGGCTTTGGCGTCATGCATGTTGACGCGAAGGACCGCATCATCTCGTTTCTGGAAAAGCCGAAAGACCCGCCCGCCATGCCCGGCAAGCCGGATATGTCCCTGGCCAGCATGGGCATTTATGTGTTTGAGACCAAAGCGCTGATCGAGCATCTCAAGCGCGATGCCGCCGACCCCAGCTCGGACCGCGATTTCGGCAAGGACATCATCCCCTATATTGTCCAGCACGGCAAAGCCGTCGCGCACCATTTCTCGCGTTCCTGCGTCCGGTCCACATCGGAAACCGGGGCGTACTGGCGCGATGTCGGCACGGTCGATGCCTATTGGAGCGCCAATATTGATTTGACCGATGTTGTGCCCGAACTCGATCTCTATGACCGGGACTGGCCGATCTGGACCTTTGGCGAAATCACCCCGCCCGCCAAGTTTGTCCATGATGTCGAGGGGCGGCGCGGCTTGGCGGTGTCCTCGCTGGTTTCGGGCGGCTGCATTGTTTCCGGCTCGGCGGTGTCACGGTCGTTGCTGTTCACCGGCGTCCATGTCCATTCCTATTGCAACGTCCATAATGCGGTGATTTTGCCCTATGTGACGGTCGGGCGCGGGGTGCATCTGTCGAATGTGGTGGTGGACCGGGGCGTGTCGATTCCCGATGGCCTGATTGTCGGGCAAGACCCCGTGGCCGATGCCGCCCGCTTCCGCCGCACCGGCAAGGGCATTTGCCTGATCACCCAGGCGATGATTGACGGGCTGAAGGCATGAGCGGACTGAAGGTGCTCTCGGTGGCCTCGGAACTCTATCCGCTGATCAAAACCGGCGGGCTGGCCGATGTTGCCGGTGCCCTGCCCGGCGCGCTGGCCCCGGAGGGCATTCATGTCCGGTCCCTGGTGCCGGGCTATCCCGCCGTCCTGGCGCAGTTGCGCAAGCCGGTCGAGGCTTGCAAGCTGCCCGACCTGTTTGGCGGCCCGGCGCGGCTGCTGGCTGCGAATGTCGATGGCATGGACGTGCTGGTGCTGGACGCGGCCCACCTCTATGAGCGGCCCGGCAATATCTATTCTGGCCCCGACGGGCAGGACTGGCCCGACAACCCGTTCCGCTTTGCCGCCCTTGCCTGGGTCGCCGCCGAAATCGGACGCGGCCTGATTCCGCAAATGCGCCCCGACATTGTCCATTCCCATGACTGGCAGGCGGGGTTGACCCCCGCTTACCTGCATTATGGCGAGGGCAAGCGCCCCGGCACGGTGATCACAGTGCATAATCTGGCGTTTCAGGGCCAGTGTGATGCCAAATTGCTCGACGCGCTGCGCCTGCCGCCCAATGCCTTCACCATGAATGGCGTGGAATATTACGGCACCATCGGCTTTCTCAAGGCAGGCCTGCAACTGGCGGACCGGATCACCACCGTCTCCCCCACCTATGCGATGGAAATTCGCGGCACCGAGGCCGGCATGGGGCTGGACGGATTGCTGCGCCAGCGCGGCCACATCGTCTCCGGCATTCTCAACGGCATCGACATCGGGGTGTGGGACCCCAGGGGCGACCCCTATGTGCCCGTGCCTTATGAGCGCGGCAAGCAGGCCGCCGGGCGCGCCCGCAACAAGGCCAATGTGCAAGAGCGCTTTGGCCTCAATAAATCCGCCAAAACCCCGCTGTTTGGCGTTGTCAGCCGCCTGTCCTGGCAGAAGGGGCTGGACCTTTTGCTGGAGGCGGTGCCGATGCTGGTCGGTTCGGGCGCGCAACTGGCCCTGCTCGGCGCGGGGGATCCGGCGCTGCACCACGGTTTTGCCCAGGCTGCCACAGCCCATCCGGGGCAAGTCGGCTGCAATTTTGGCTATGACGAAGGCCTTGCCCATCTGATGCAGGCCGGCGTCGATGCGCTGCTGGTGCCCTCGCGGTTTGAACCCTGCGGCCTCACCCAGCTCTATGCCCTGCGCTACGGGGCCATGCCCGTCGTCGCCCGCGTCGGCGGCCTCGCCGATACGGTGATTGATGCCAATGAAGTGGCGCTGGCGGCAGGGGTTGCCACCGGTGTGCAGTTTTCACCCGTGACAAAGGAAGCGCTGGAGGGCGCGGTGCGCCGCACACTGGACCTGTGGCGCGACCGCGACAAGTGGCGCAAAATCCAGAACAACGGCATGAAAACCGAGGTATCGTGGAAAGGCCCGGCCCGGCATTATGCCAGGCTGTACCGGGAGCTGGCGGCGGGATAGTAGCGGTGGTCGCCGACCGCGTGATTTACCGAGGCAGTCGCCGACCGCCTCATTATCCCCGGGCGGTCAGCGACCGCCGCTACATCAAAAGGCGGTCAGCGACCGCCGCTGCAGGCCGGAGTTTCCCGTGACAATCAAGACCATCTCCACCACGCCCTATGCCGACCAGAAGCCCGGAACTTCCGGCCTGCGCAAAAAAGTGCCGGTGTTCCAGCAGCCGCATTATGTCGAAAATTTTGTGCAATCGACCTTCAACGCGCTTGAAGGTTTTGCCGGAAAGGCACTGGTTGTGGGCGGCGACGGCCGCTATTTCAACCGCGAGGCAATCCAGACTGTCATTAAAATGGCGGCGGCGAATGGTTTTGGCTCGGTCATTGTCGGGCAGGGCGGCATTCTTTCGACCCCCGCCGCCTCCAACCTGATCCGGCAGAACGGCGCGTTCGGTGGCATCATCCTTTCCGCCAGCCACAATCCCGGTGGTCCCGATGGTGATTTCGGCATCAAATACAATGCCGGCAATGGCGGCCCCGCGCCGGAAAAAATCACCGACGCAATCTTCGCCCATACCAAAACCATCGCCAGCTACCAGATTTACGACGCACCAGACGTCAACCTCGACCGGCTCGCCACGCTGAATGTCGGCCATTTGCGGGTGGAGATTGTCGATCCCGTCGCCGCTTATCAGGCTTTGATGGAAAAGCTGTTTGATTTCAACGCCATTCGCGCCTTGTTTCAGGGCGGCTTCCGCATCTGCATGGATAGTATGTCCGCTGTCACCGGCCCCTATGCCCATGCCATTCTGGAGGGGGCGCTGGGCGCACCCAAAGGCTCGGTCATCAATGGCACGCCGCTGCCCGATTTTGGCGGCCACCACCCCGACCCCAATCTGGTCCACGCTCATTATATTTACGAACTCGCCATGTCGAAAGACGGGCCGGACCTCTGCGCCGCCTCGGATGGCGATGGCGACCGCAACCTGATCATCGGCAAGGGCCAGTTTGTCACCCCCTCCGACTCGCTCGCCATGCTCGCCGCCAACGCCCGTCTGGCCCCCGGTTATGCCAAAGGCCTGACCGGTATCGCCCGCTCCATGCCCACCTCGGGCGCGTCGGACCGGGTGGCGGCAAAGCTCGGAATCAACTCGTTCGAGACGCCGACGGGCTGGAAGTTCTTCGGCAATTTGCTGGATGCTGGCCTTGTTACCATCTGCGGCGAGGAAAGCGCCGGCACCGGCTCCAATCACGTCCGCGAGAAAGACGGGCTGTGGGCGGTGCTGCTGTGGCTGAACATTCTGGCGGTCAGGAAGCAGAGCGTGGCGCAGATTGCGCGCGAGCACTGGGCCGAGTTCGGGCGCAATTACTACACGCGGCACGATTATGAGGAGGTGGCGCTGGACGGTGCCAACGCCTTGATGGCGGCGTTGCGTGGCGAACTGGCAGGCCTGAAAGGCCGCAAATTCGGCCCGCTGACCGTCGTCAGCGCCGATGATTTTGCCTATCACGACCCCGTCGATGGCTCTGACACCCAAGCGCAAGGCGTGCGCGTTCTGTTTGAGGGCGGCGCGCGGATTGTCTACCGCCTGTCGGGCACCGGCACGGCGGGGGCGACGCTTCGGGTGTATATCGAGCGCTACGAGCCGGATGCAGCGCGGCACGGCCTGGAGACGCAGGCGGCGCTGGCGGATTTGGTGGGGATTGCGCGCGAATTTGCGGGGGTGGAGAAGTTTACGGGGCGGAAAGAGCCAAGTGTAATAACCTGAAAAATCAGGAGCGCGGGTTTTTAACCCGCCTTACAAGGCATCATCCATGATCCTTACCCCCGGCTCCCCCGAAGCCCTCGGTGTCACGCCTGACGCGCGCGGGGCCAATGTTGCGGTGTTTTCCCGCCATGCCAGCGCCATCGAACTCTGCCTGTTTGATGAAACCGGCACGCAGGAAATGGCCTGTATCGCGCTGCCGGAGCGCACCGGGGACATTCACCACGCCCATGTGGCCGGGCTGAAACCGGGTGTGCGCTACGGCCTGCGTGCCCATGGCCCGCATGATCCGGCCAATGGCCACCGCTTCAACCCGCACAAATTGCTGGTGGACCCGCACGCGCTGCTGCTCGACCGCCCGTTCACATTGCACCCCGCCATGTTCGGCTATCGGGAAGGCGATCCGGACGGGCGGGAGACAACCGACAGCGCGCCGTTCATGCCCAAGGCCATCGTCCCCGGCCCCGATGCCGCCGCCCCGGTCTGTCGCCCCGCGATCCCCTGGTCACAAACCAGCCTTTACGAGGTTCATGTGCGCGGTTTTACCCGCGAACATCCAGAGGTGCCCGCTCAATGGCGAGGCACGTTTGCGGGCCTCGGCCATCCCGCCATCATCGAATATTTTCAGAAGCTTGGGATCACCACACTCGAACTCATGCCCGCCGCCGCTTGGATTGACGAGCGCCACCTGATCCCGCTCGGCCTGTCCAACATCTGGGGCTACAATCCCGTGGCGTTCGGCGCACCCGATCCGCGCCTTGCCCCCGGCGGCTGGGCCGAAATCCGTGCGGCAGTGGCGGCATTTCAGGCCGGTGGCATCGAGGTGTTGCTGGATGTCGTGCTCAACCATTCCGGCGAGGGCGACGAGCTTGGCCCCACCTTGAGCCTGCGCGGGCTGGACAATGCCAGCTACTACCGCCTCGACCCGCAGGACGCGCGGAAATACATCAATGATGCCGGCTGCGGCAATATTCTGGCGCTGGACCGGGCACCGGTCGTGCGCCTCGCCATGGACTCACTGCGCGTCTGGGCGCAAAAGGCCGGGCTGGACGGCTTCCGGTTTGATCTGGCAACGACATTGGGCCGCCGCGATAGCGGGTTTGACCCCGAGGCCCCGCTGCTGTCAGCCATATCGCAAGACCCGGTTTTGCGCGGGCTGAAACTCGTGGCCGAGCCGTGGGACGTGGGCCCCGGCGGTTACCAGCCGGGAAAATTCCCGGCGGGCTGGGGCGAGTGGAACGACACCTGCCGCGATGACATCCGGCGTTTTTGGCGCGGCGATGGCAGGATGCTGGGCCAGCTGGCGACCCGCCTCGCCGGTTCCGCCGGGATGTTTGCGGCCAAGCACCGCCCCTCGCGCGGGATCAATTTCATCACTGCGCATGACGGCTTCACGCTGCATGATCTGGTCTCGCACAGCTACAAACATAACGAGGCCAATGGCGAGCATAACCGCGACGGTACGGACGCCAATTACAGCTGGACCCATGGCGGCGAAGGCCCGGTGGATGATCTCGCCATCAACGCGCTGCGCCTGCGCGACCAGCGCAACCTCATCGCCACCCTGTTCCTGTCGCGTGGCACGCCGATGCTGTCGATGGGCAGCGAACGTGGCCATACCCAGAACGGCAACAATAATGCTTATGCGCAAGATATTGCATTGGACTGGAGCTGCGGGGATTTTGGGCTGACGGCTTTTGTGGCGGCGATGACCCGCTTGCGGCAGCACTATCCGGCGCTGACGGAGGACCGCTTTCTCGACGGATCGGTGCGGGACGGCCAGCCTGACGTGCAATGGCTGCGCAGCGATGCCGCCTCGGTGACGCCAGGCGACTGGGACAGTGGCGACAGCCGCGCGCTGATGGTGGTTTTGGCGACGGCGGGCGAGCGGGTGCTGCTGGTGTTTCACGCCGGGTTCGAGCCGCGCAGCATCACCTTGCCGCTGTGCCGGGAAGGTTATTGCTGGCATCTCGCCCTCGACACCGCCGCGCTGGAACCGCTGGCCCAGCCAATTGCCCTGGGCGCGGCGCAGGTGCGGATGGAGGTGGCGGCACGGTCGGTGCTGATGCTGGCGGAACGGGTCTGGAGCATGATGTGTTTAGATTGAGCTGCTCTTTCCTTCTCCCCCTGCGGGAGAAGGTGGCCCGTTTGGGCCGGATGAGGGGTAGCGCGAAGCGCATGATGCAGAGTGCGAATTGCGAAATATGATCTTGGATCAATCAGTTAGCCTGCTTCGCATACCCCTCATCCGGCGCTTCGCGCCACCTTCTCCCGCAGGGGGAGAAGGGAAGTGG